>CAZQLG010000453.1:0-2538 GCA_964594105.1 uncultured Desulfococcus sp.
CTTGTCTGAAAAATCACTACGCCTTGTATATGAAACTTTTAACTTAGCCATCTGGGTACTTTTTACGAGAGCATCTTTATTTAATGCGAAAATATAAATCTATATCAATTTTTTCAACACCTCAAGCAGATTGCTCTGGTCAAAGCTGCTTTTTACAATATAGGCATCCGCGCCCACATCGATTCCTTTTTCCCGGTCTTGCCTGGAGTCAAGGCTTGTTACCAGGATCACCGGTTTATCGGCAAATGTTTCGGTTTCTCGAATTCTACGGGTTAATTCAAACCCGTTCATTTTTGGCATTTCAATATCTGAAATGACCGCGTCGTAATTTCCCTGTTTCAACTGCTGAAAACCGTCTTCGCCATCAATGGCAGTGCTCACCTTATAGCCGGAAGAATCAAGGATGTTTTTCAGTAGCGTTCTTGATGTAAAAGAATCTTCAACAATTAAGACCGATTTTTGTATGCCTTTTTTCTCCATATCAATCTTTTTCCCCATAGCAAGGGAAATTGATTCTTCTGAAGACGTTGATATCAGATCATTGATATTCAAGATGGGGACGACCTGGCCGTTTCCAAGAATTGTCGCGCCACTGATGTTAGGGATTCTAAGTAACTGCTTCCCCAGGTGTTTGACCAGTACATCCTGTTCATTCGTTACGTGGTCAACAATACATGCGATTCTTTTTTTGCCGTTACCTAAAATGACCACCGGCATGGTAAATTTTTTTGTTTTTAAATCCGGTAGCGGATGATGGGGCAATCCTAATATATCTGACAGGGCGACCAACGAAACCGGTTGTCCATTGAATGGAATTATGGATTTGTTCTCAACGGTTTTGATTTCTTCGGGTTTAATTCGAATAGTGTGTTTAATATGGGCAACAGGTAAAATATAATCATGCCCGGCAGCAGACACAATAATGCCTCTGAATGTTGCCAGGGAAACCGGCAATTCAATTTTAAATGTTGTGCCATTCCCGGGTTCAGTGGATATAAAAATCAATCCGCCCAGGTTTTCAATATGTTCCTGCACAATCGCCATACCGAGGCCGCGTCCTGAAATTTCTGTAATTAAGGGACTGGTTGAAATACCGGATTGGAATATCAGGGAAATTGTATCATCATCAGTTAATTCCGCTGCCTGGGCATCAGAAATTAGACCGGATTTTATTGCTATGTTACGGATGGTTTTAACGTTGATACCGTTTCCATCATCAGAAAGTGTAATTTCGACCTTATTGCTTTCCGGCTGTGAAACAGTAAGAAGTATTTTTCCCCAGGGGGCTTTCTGTTTCAGTTTACGCGTATCAGGCATTTCTATGCCATGATCAATGGCATTACGGACCAGGTGGATGAGCGGATCTTTGAGTCCTTCGAGAATTCGTTTGTCAATTTCAATATCGCCACCGGAGAGTTCAAGATCAACATCTTTTCCCAGATCTTTTGAGATTTCACGAACCATTCTGGGCAAAATAGAAAACAAGGTTGAGAACGGCAGCAGAGATGTTTTTTTCATTTCATCAAGAAGATCATCCACCATGCCGCCGAGCAGGCGATTACTTTGCTCCACAGAAGCGGATAGGTTATTGATTTTAAGGTCGGTTTTCTCAATTCGGCCATGGTCCATATCATAGAGTCGGAAAAAATGATCCAACAGGTTGTTATTCAGCGGGAGTCGGATTTCCCGAAGTTCTTTTCTGGATTTTTCAGATATTTTTTTCCATTTTTTAATAAAATTGCTGATGTCCTGGATCTGATGAAGATGCTGGTTAAATATTTGTTTTAATATTATCAGCTCTTCAGCTTTCAACAGCAGGGAGTCCAGTTTTGCCGTGGATATACGGACTGTATCGGCAATCCATGTTCTGGTGGGAGATTTTGGCGCTAACCTGGACTGGCCAACATCTTCAACGGGTTTAATGATTTCTGGTGTTGCAGGTGCCTGGGCCTGAGGCGGCACCGGCAAGGGGGATGAACATAGTTTTTTCGGGGAAGGGGCCTCAGGTATAATGATTGGTTCCAGGTCGTCAGGTATTTTGTCTTTTTGGTGTGTTTCCGGCCCGGGGCGCTTTGATTCATTCTCCGTTTGTTTATAAGCCGACAATGTTTTTGCCAGTTCATCAATCGTTGCTTCAAAGTTATGCCGTTCAGATTCCGGGGCTGAAAGGTATTTTTCAATAACACCGACAGCATTATGAAGCGTGTCAAAAAGATCCGGCGCAAAGTTGACCTTTTCCTCTTTGAGTTGGCTGAACAGGCCTTCGATTTCCTGGCAAAGCGTCTCAATAGGGATGATATTGACAGAGCGTGCGGCACCTTTGAGGCTGTGCGCCTCACGAAAAACAATTTCGAGCAGATTGCCGCGATTTTCTGTATCCGTGTTTTTTTCCAGCTCCGTGAGATTTAAAAACATGCTCGCAATACGTTCTTCCGACTCAATTTTAAACGCTTCAAGAAGCTGCTGTTGTAAATCCTGATTATCCATCAAATTCGCTTTTGATTTATCTGTCGTTTATATCTTCCACCTTCCATCTTC
>CAZQLG010000454.1:0-2532 GCA_964594105.1 uncultured Desulfococcus sp.
ATATATCCGTATTGTATAAATTATAATTACAGTATATAACCCCATGAAAAACACCTATCAGGCTTTTGCCGGAATCGGACATGCGGTTTCATTAAAATGTAAAAAATCAATTCCGTCAGGGGATAAAGAATGGCCTCTCGTAACGATCTGAAAAAACAAAAAGAAAAAACAAGCCAGGCTTTGATTCAGGCGGCCTTAGAACTCTGTGCAAACGAAGGGTATGCCAGTTTAAGCTTAAGATCTGTGGCAAGAAAAGCAGGCATTGCACCGACATCCTTTTACCGGCATTTTCGTGAAATTGATGAAATGGGTGTGGAAATGGTTGCCCAGGCCAAAGTGGTGCTTGATGATTTCCTGGCACAAGCCCAAAAAAAATTGTCATTTCCGGCCATAAAAAATAATGATGCTCCGGCAAAAACGGTAAAATCGATTGAAAGCATAACGCGTCCTTTTGCTGAAACATTTATCAGTGTCATGGAAAAAAACGCTCAGCTCATGCATTTATTTTTTCAGGAGAAAACCGGAAGTTCCGAAGCACTGCGTGAGGCGATTTTTGACGCAACTGACCAGTTAACCGGCGTACTGACCGAAGATTTAAACCGGCTTTGCCAGGAAAATAGAAACAACCTTGATGACATCTCCTTAATTGCCGAAACCATGATGACAATTGTTAGCGCAAGCGGCATGGAAATGATCGTTCGTGAGGATGCCAAACCAAAAACGATCACCGAACGCACCATTTTAAAACTCAATCTCCTGTTGCAGGGAGCCTTGATCCATGAATAAGTCAAACAGTGAACAAAACCAACAGGAGACGGCCATGAATGATCTGATTCACCAATTGACAGAAGCCCACATTGAACATGAGCTCAACCGTTTCAAAAACAACGCTTACATACAGACCATAGAAGAAGAAGTTTCCGCCGTTTTTGAATGGGTCAAAAAAATTAAATTAAAAGAGGTCGTGACATCGGAACAAATCATCGGAATTATCCGGCGAAATGTGGTCGAACTCCCTGTGGCCGGGGGGGTTACGGAACTGGCCGGAGAAATGAGCCAGAAAGTGCTGGCTTCTTCCCAAAACAAAAAAACCGCTCTTGAGGACATATTTGCGCGCAAACAATATGATGATATTATCGACAAGGCGGTTGGCCTTAAAACCGCAAGAAACGACCTGATTCATCAATTGGTAACCAGCTCCGCCTATTCCCAGCAGATTTCAGAAGTACTGTTCACTGGAATTAAGGAATATATTCTTGAAGAAAACATCATTGCCAAAAAAGTTCCCGGTGTGTCTTCTTTAATAAAAATGGGGAAATTCGCCGTCAATAAAACCATGCATTCTTTAGAGGTGGCCATAGAAAACAAGGTGAAAAGTTATATTGAAAGTAATCTTGAAAGCACCATCCGGCGCAGTGAAAAATCCCTGATTAATTATTTTAATGAAACACGGATCGTGGATACAGGCGAAGAAATCTGGGAATCCATTGCGGAAACAAAATTATCTGAATATTTTTCTGCCATTGATGACAATGATATGGAAGACTTTATTGTCATTGGGTATGATTTCTGGCTCCACTTTCGAAAAACAAAATATTTTAAAGGCATTTATACGGAACTGGTAAAATACTTTTTTAAAAAATATGGTGACAAAGAACTGAATGTCATCTTAGAAGATATCGGGGTGACCCGGGAAATGGTGATTGGCGAACTCATTAAAATCATCGCCCCGGGGATTGAGAAAGCGTTATCCATAGGATATCTGGAAGAACGCATCCGTGCCAGACTTGAAGACTTTTATCTTTCCAAAAAAACAGCAGCCCTAATCCCTCCCCCCAAAAAACCGCCCCGAAAAACAAAAAAACCAATCCCCAAAAAGTGAAAATTGAATGTTAAAAATGATCGCGCGTTTCGCGCAGTCCATAACTTTAGGCACTTTAGATCACTTTAGTCACTTCACGTTTTTTGAGTTTTTAAAATAGTTTGCCCAAAAAACACAAAAATCGGAGAGAAGAAACTAAATTTTCAATCGTCAGTTTTCACTTTTACCTGGATCTCTTTTTTTACAAACGCCTGTGTATCGATTTTTTGAATTCCAATATGCTGTGCGTTAAGTCCCTGATCAATAAAAGCCCTTAACGCTTGTTTCATTGTATCGGCGGGGTCGATGAAGCGAAAACCCAACCCAATGTTATTAAAATTTTCCGCATCAAGCACCCATCGAATTTCCATTGATATATTGGCGGTTATCCGTTTGCGTTCCAGATTATAGAATTCAACCAGATTCAGTAAATCCTTTTCATGAAAAATCAAATTCTGATGTCGCAGCATGGTACAGGCCATGCCCCCGAGACTGAGATCCACAATTTTTGATGGGATAGCGCTCCGGAGACCAGGAAGGGATAGTAACGCAGTCAAACCGGCTTTGTGGGAAAAAAATACCCGTTGATGCGTTCGATGTTGTTCCCAATTTTGATCCATAACCTCTCCTTTTTGATTTTTCGTGGTCTCTTTTGGGCCTGAAAGTGAATA
>CAZQLG010000455.1:0-2528 GCA_964594105.1 uncultured Desulfococcus sp.
ATGTCAATATCTTCATTGTGACGATATAAAAACAGGTCACGAACAAAACCGCCCACAACGTAAGCGGAATAGCCGAATTGTTCGGCCACCGCCCCGATATGATTTAAAAGTTTCAGTATTCGTTTTGAAAGCCGTTCTTTCATAAAGGCGGTGATGTTTTTGGTCCGGGGATGGGCGGTCGCCTGCCTCTCCATGGTCAGTTGCTGCTTTTTGGCATCAGATTCCTGGACCAGCATATTGAGCAGGTCGGTGCGGGTGATGACGCCGACAATGTCATTATTTTCTATGACCGGCAGAACCCGCTGTTTGTTTTCAATAATTTTTTTCTGGATTTCGACAAGGCCTGCTTCCGGGCCGACAACCGCAAATTCAGTCGACATATATTCTTTGATCGCAATATTGTCCAGGCAATGGTAAAGTGCTTTTTCAATGACCTGACGTGAGATAAAACCAAGAAGCTGTTTTTTTTCATTGGAATTTTTTATGACCAGAAGGGCATTGACGTTGTACCTTGATAAGAGGTTTCGGGCATTTTTACATGTGAGTTCAGGATCGGCTGAAATTGCCGGTGACGACATGATATTTTCGGCCAGATTTTTTGATTTAATATGTTTTTGAAGTATGGCAACCAGGTCGTTTTCAGTTTGGGCCAGTGTTTTTTCTTTAATGGTGGCTGCTGCAGCAAATTTGTGCCCCCCCCCGCCGAGTTCAGTTAGGATAGCGCCCACATCAACTTCAGGTGAACGGCTACGTGCAGATATATATATTTTGTTTTTCATCAAAGCAATGCCAAACAGGGCAGTCAGTGATTCGATTTTTATCATTTTCTGAACTAAAAATGCCAGGTCATGGATATATTCATCACAGGAAACGATTGCAATGGTGATATTTACACCATTGATCATATGATGCACGGCAGCGTTGATCATGTCATTTAGCAGGTTGATCTGGCGGGGGTCCATTTCCTTGGCAATCATATTTGATATGGTCGCCAGATCCGCGCCGTTTGAAACAAGAAAAGCCGCTGCGGTAAAATCCCTTTCCGTGGTGGACGAAAATGTAAATGATCCGGTGTCTTCATAAATGCCCAGACACATGATGGTCGCTTCTTCAGGAGAAAGGGGAATCTTTTTTGCCTGAATTAGTTCGGTTAACAGCGTCACATTGGCGCCGGTGGCACTGTTAACTGCGTAATGGGCTTTAATATCTTTTTGGGTTGATGGGTGGTGGTCGAAAATATGAATTTCCAGGCCGGGCATGTCTATAATTTCAGCGAGTTCTCCAATTCGGCTGGCCTGTTTGGTATCGACAATAATCAATTTGCCAATGTCGGATTTATTAATTTCCTTAACATCTATCATATTGAAGAGATACGCCATCGAGTGCACGAAGAAATTTTTTGCATTTTTTTCATTAAATTCGGGAGAGATGACAAGGGAGTCGGGATATAATTTGTGGGCGGCCAGCATGGAGCCAATTGCATCAAAGTCAGCATTGGTATGGGTGGTAATAACCGTCAGATTTTTAGTGTGTGAATGTTTTGATTGTATCACATGCCCATTCCTGTAAGAAAAATAAATTATAATTTTAACTCAGGTTGTTTTGGAAAATTATATTGTTTTACAGATTGTTAACAAAAAAAGAGAATTTGAGCAAACAAGTTTCATCAAATGGTATACGGGAAAAATTGTTTTAAAAGAATTTGTCTTATTCACCCCGTTATGTTAATAATCATATTTGATATTTTTATTGGAGAATTCATTATTCAGGCAATATGATATTCAATGATATTTATTCAATGATATTTATTCAATTTGTTTTTAATGAATTGTTGATTAGTTTCTTATCTCCGATTTTTTTTTTTTTGCAAACAATTTTAAAAACTCAAAAAGTGTGAAGTGACTAAAGTGATCTAAAGTGCCTAAAGTTATGGACTGCGCGAAATGCGCGATCATTTTTAATATTAAAATTGAAAATGCCGAAGGCATTAACCATAATTTTAGTCATTTCAAACTTTAGTTCACTTATAACTTTTCCGGTTTATCCGGATTAGGTGTATGCTGATCATGCTGAAATGTCAGCAAAGGAGGGAATATGCCGGTTTATGTATGGGAAGGTCGGGGGAAAAACAATCAGCGTCGCAAAGGGGAAATGGAGGCGGCAAACGATCAGGCGGTTCGTAATAATCTTTCCAAGCAGGGCATAACCCCTGATAAAATAAAGAAAAAACCAAAAGATATGTTTGAAAATGTTGCATTTCTACAGCCAAAAGTGGTCATGCATGATGTTATCATTTTTTGCCGGCAGTTTTCAACCATGATAGATGCCGGTTTGCCGATTATCCAGTGTCTTGATATTCTTCAGGCACAGCAGGATAATGCCACGTTTAAAAAGATGCTTAAAAACATTAAAGAGCAGGTTGAAAGTGGTAATACTTTGGCTGAAGCATTAAAAAAATATCCGGATCAGTTTGATAACCTCTTTGTTAATATGGTGGCTGCCGGTGAGGCGGGTGGTATTCTGGATGT
>CAZQLG010000456.1:0-2516 GCA_964594105.1 uncultured Desulfococcus sp.
TTCAGGTATCCGCGGCAATATTATGAAAACATCTTATGCGAGTTACTGGGCGGAACTGGTCAATCTCTGGCTGGAAGAAGGAAAAGAACAGCCCCAAATTTATCATTTGCTAAGGTTTTGCCTGGATTCGCTGGATTCGTCAATTATCGGAAATGAGGAATTAAGCATCATTTTTCAACTTCGGTTTTTACGTTTTTCAGGACTGTCCCCGAATTTTTCAGCGTGTAGCATGTGCCATAAAAAAATAGATGATATCAAGGGAACTCAGCTCTTTTTTGAACTTGCAAAGGGGGGGATACTATGCAAAGGATGTTCATCAAGCAGATTATACGCCCTGAGCCTGACCAAAGGCATTGTTAAACAGCTTTTATGGATTCAGGAAAACGACTTAAAAACAGCCGGGCGTCTTAAATTCAGCCGGACATCTTTAAGTGAAGGACTTACGTTTCTGGAAAAATTTATTGTTTTTCATATTGGAAAAGAACCCAAAAGCCTAAAGTTTCTGCGAAATTTACGATCCCAGATGCCATAATATCGTTCAATTTTGGAATACGTTTTTTTAGCCGGTGTTAGTACGAATGCGCACTATCATAGATGAAATATTAAAATCTGAACGAATCGAAGCCTCTGCCCCCTGCCGGATAGATATGGGCGGTACGCTGGATATCAGCAGTTTTTACTATCCGCTGTCGTATCTTAACCCCTGTACGTTCAATATCGCTCTTGCCATGCGCACCCGGGTTCAGATTGTCCCGTTTGAAAAAGGGGTTATTAAAATATCTTCAAAGGGATTTGAAAGTGCTGAGTATCCTGTCGAAAAGGTGCCCTTTGATCATCCTATGGGGCTGATGTTTGCCATTGCGGCGTATTTTCAGATTGACGCCATTCATATTATTATTGAATCCACATCTCCGCCGCGCAGTGCATTGGGTGGCTCTTCGGTTGCTGCCGTTGCCCTGATTGCGGCATTTAATTTACTGTTGGAGAAATCAGGCAGACCCATGGTTGCATATGATCAGATTCCGTTGCTGGCCCATGGCATTGAAGAAAGTGTGGCCGGGGTGCCGTGCGGATTCCAGGATCAGCTGGCAGCTGTTTACGGTGGTATTAATGCCTGGTACTGGAAGGGTGCTGGATTTTCTCAACCCTATATTCGCAAGCCGCTTTTGAAACCGGAACAGTATGAATTATTTTCCAATCACCTGTTACTGGCGTATTGCGGAATTCCCCATGAATCCAAAAATATCAACGGGCAGTGGGTAAAACAGTTTATTACTGGTGAATGCCGAACCCAGTGGGTTGAAATTGTAAACTGCACCCGTTCGTTTGTTGATGCTTTTTCTTCATTTGACATCGAAGAAGCGGTAAAACATTTAAATCGTGAAACAGCCATCCGGGTTGAGATGACGCCGGATGTATTGGATGATACCGGTTCGCAGCTTGTCAATTTAGCCCTTGATAATAATTGTGGTGCACGATTCACCGGAGCCGGCGGGGGCGGCTGTGTCTGGGCGCTGGGTAATGAGGACAAAATATCGGAATTAAGAATTGTCTGGGAGCAGATCCTTTCAGAAAGAGAAGAAGCCTGTCTTTTGGATGTTAATATTGACGCAAGCGGATTATTAACAGGTCCGGTTTAACAGGCTGTTGGAAAACTATTGCGCTTGTCAATACAGCGTTAAAATTCGGCTCAAAATGCTCATTTATAGGAATAAACTCCGCTATTTCGCCGAATTTTATCTTGTCTTTACTTCGCTCATTACGTTTTTCAACAACCTGTTTAGAGTGGGCTCTGTCATGTATAAAATATCGAATTTGATTTATATTTAGAATTGATAAGGATAGAAATATGTATTTTCAGGATGTGATTCTCGGACTTCAAAAATTTTGGGCCCAAAAGGGGTGTGTTCTGGTTCAGCCGTATGATATGGAAGTCGGCGCCGGAACTTTTCATCCAGCAACATTATTGAAAGCACTTGGCCCGGAGCCCTGGAATGTGGCATATGTGCAGCCATCCCGGCGGCCAACGGATGGCCGATACGGTGAAAATCCGAATCGATTGCAGCACTATTACCAGTTTCAGGTTATTCTCAAGCCGTCTCCTAAAAATATTCAGCAATTGTATCTCCAGAGCCTGAAAATTCTGGGCATCGATCCTTTAGATCATGATATTCGCTTTGTTGAAGATGACTGGGAATCTCCAACCCTGGGTGCGGCAGGTCTTGGGTGGGAGGTCTGGCTGGATGGTATGGAAATAACCCAGTTTACCTATTTCCAGATGGCCGGCAGTATTGACGTGTATCCGGTGCCGGTGGAAGTGACCTATGGGCTTGAACGGATCTGTATGTACCTCCAGGGGGTTGATAATGTCTTTGATATCCAGTGGAACAGTAAGATTAATTACGGAGACGTTCATCATCAGCAGGAGGTTGAACAGTCAACGTATAACTTTGAAGTCGCAGATATTGACATGCTGTTTAATTTTTTCACCACGTTTGAAGCAGAATCCAGGCATT
>CAZQLG010000457.1:0-2512 GCA_964594105.1 uncultured Desulfococcus sp.
CGGGGAAGGAAGAAGTTTTTTAAGATAGATTTTGCATTGGAGTTTTATCGAATCTGCTTGTTTATAAGAGAGTGTGGACCCTGTCATAATAAAAGTCCCTTTACATCTTGGTTTAATATAATTTTACACACATAAAATTTTCAATGTGAATATTTCATCCGTGTCTTCGAAAAAGAAAAAGCAGTTTAAATGATTTATATGCAACCTTTGTAATCAACTCCAGCATCTTCATTTTAATCAAGAATCAAGGTTTGCCCCAAGCCTTGTTTACTGGGAGAAACGACTTGGTTTTATATGATAGACAACCGCAACAACACTGGTAGTTTGCAAAAAAGATACAATCTTTACAAAAAATTGGTAGGATGTGCCTTAGTTTCTCGATTTCTTCAGAAAAATAATTTTTTGAAGGATTTTTTGACCATTCCACAAGAGAACGCCTGATATCTAATTCCACGCAGGGTTGAATCGTTTCCCCATCAGGATTTATCACAATAGATTTTGATGGGAGGGGGCATTGTCCACTTAACTTACAATTCTTTTTCAGATATTCTATTTGCTCAGTGGTGAATATGCATAACGGAATTGCTCTTGAAATCTTTGTGCGAATGGATCTATCAGTCAATGCTCGGGACAACATGTATAAAACCTCACCAATTTCTTGGTTGAAAGGCGTTGGGAATTGCAGGGAAAGCGAGACAGAATTCGCATATTTTTTTGATAGTGATATCATTTCAGAAATGTTCGTATTTGTGATGCTTTGACTGAGGTTGAACCTGAGTCTAATCTTTACACCGTTACGCATGTATTTACGAATGTTTTTGACGATGAGTGATTTGAATTCATCATCCAACAGATTTGTTCCATTAACGATCACATATCGGGGCATATATCGAGTAGCTTTGAGACAATTTGTAAATATGCCTGTGATGAAGTTTCGATCTTCAAGATACATCAATGCTTCATTAATGAATTTCCATTTTGTTGGTTCCCCGCCGATGAAAGACACATTTTTTGTTTTGAATTTAAAATAATCGAATGCTTGGACGAAGTCAATCCATGAAAGATAACTTGGATATTGATTTTTATATTTCTTTGAATAGCAATTCGGACACTTCAAATCGCAGTCATACGTAGGTACAATATAAACGTGCAAAATCACCATCTCTCTCAACTGCGATCGTTATTGCAGTCATCAGGACAGTCATCAGGGCAATCGTCAGGGCAATCGTCGGGACAATCGTCAGGACAGTCATCAGGGCAATCGTCAGGACAGTCATCAGGGCAATCGTCGTAGCAGTCATCAGGGCAATCGTCAGGGCAATCGTCGTAGCAGTCATCAGGGCAATCGTCAGGGCAATCGTCGTAGCAGTCATCAGGCCAGTCAGTTGAAAATCGTTGGTGTAATGGCTTGATCACATTTGTTTTTTCTTCCTTTCCAAATATAATCCTTAACTGATCGGAGTTTTTTATGTGCAAACCACAGTGCAAGCATGACAGTGATATCAACTTTGATGTCTGGATTACTTCTAAATGGAACTCTTTGTAATCTCTTTCAACAACAATGTTCATTTTAAGCAGAGCATTATTTTGGCAGGCAGGGCAAGTGACAATCTTGTCATGCTTTCTACGTGGATATTCTTCCAGTTTCTTTTTCTGTTTACGTTCGTCCTCGTTCAGTTCCTCAAAATAGTGTTTCTTTGCAACTTCAATCGCTTTATAGTAATCGGTTTCGATTTTATTATCTATGCTTTTCTTGAATGATTCCAAAGATTGTATATTTTTTTCTTCAATGAAATCAAAAAGATTCAAACTCATATCTATGCTCAGGTCCTTTATAAATGGAAAAATATGAGAAATCAGTAATATTCTCAGCTCCTTTTTTTCGAAACTATACTCAGAATGAACAACCTCATTTCGGATCCAATTCAACGTTGAAAGGTAAGCACTATCTCTATTAGGGATGTCCGAAAAGATTTCTAGTCTTTTTTGACATTCTCTGAATGAAATGGTTTCTCTATCAATTTTCTCTGTTTTGATCTTTTTTATTAGATCCTTTCTTTCTTCAACATAAAGGTTAAAACTTATTTTTTTGAATATCAAAAGTTTGTCTTTTGATTTCAAGCATTGCTTCATGAATAATTCACAGCCATTATGAATCGCAACCACGGCATTTCTATAATCAACGATGCGGCTTGCAGTAAGCAAAGTGCCAAAGCCAAAATTAAGGCACAAGCTTGCATTTTTGGTAAAATCTATGAATTGACCTTTTTTATTGGATTTGGGTCCACACGTTGTAGTCATAGGGTTATACCTTTTTTTTGATATTCTTGATTAGAACATTCTTTTTAAAAGCATTTTAAGATAAATCAAACCGAATCTATCTCCTTCTTCGACAGGATTAATCCGGATATTATTCAGGTTGAGGCAGCCATTTGATAGTCCAAGATCCTGTGAACATAAGATACAAGGGTCAGGTCTTCATTCTTCACTAGCCACAAAAATCTGTCAAGAA
>CAZQLG010000458.1:0-2499 GCA_964594105.1 uncultured Desulfococcus sp.
CAGCTTCAGGCGGTCAAGCAACGCGCCTTGTCCAACCCGATGTATGAAAACATGCTGATATCGAAAGACGGAACCTTTACCACGATTATTATCCAAACCCAGAGCCATTCGTCTACGGGCCAGGAAAATGAGATCATGGACGGATTTGAAGATTTCGATGACACCATCCAGCCACCTGCCGGCACTGAAAGAAAATACCTGACCGATGAGGAGAACACGGAAGTGCTCCAAGCGGTTGAAAAAATCGTTGAAAAGTATCAATCCGATACGCTTCCCATTTACCTGGCCGGCTCACCGGCTGTGGTACATTTTTTAAAAGAAGCCATGATGTCGGATATGTCAAAATTTATGCTGCTGGCTGTTTTTACCGTATCTCTCCTATTATACATCATGTTCCGCAGAATTACAGGGGTGGTCCTGCCGATGCTGATCGTTATCCTTTCGCTGCTGTCAACCATCAGCCTGATGGCGATTATCGGTGTTCCTATCAAATTGCCGACAGAAATCCTGCCGTCTTTCATTCTGGCGGTTGGCGTTGGTTCATCCGTTCATATCCTTGCTATTTTCTTTCAGCGTCTGCGAAAAACAAAAAACAAGGAAGAATCCATCGTGTTTGCCATCGGCCATTCTGGTCTGGCGGTAATGATGACCAACCTGACCACTGCTGCCGGGTTAATTTCTTTTGCCAACGCATCGGTGGCGCCGGTGGCGGAACTCGGAATATTCGCGGGTGCTGGCATCTCACTGGCTTTTATCTATACAATCGTTTTACTGCCTGCGCTGATAGCTGTCATCCCGTTGAGCAGCAAAAAAACAGAAAATCTGCGAAAGAACAACCGGATTATGGATAAGATGCTGGAAAGCATCGGCCGGTTTTCCACAACCCACCCGAAAAAAATTCTTTTTGTCAGCTTCTGTATCACGGCCATTGCTTTTATCGGCATATTTTCCATCCGTTTTTCCCATTATCCGTTAAAGTGGCTGCCGGAAACCAGTGAGATCCGGGCGGCCACTGAAAAAATAGACAAAGAACTTAACGGATCCCTGAGCATGGAAATTTTATTTAAAACCAACCAAGAGAATGGCCTCTATGAACCGGAACTGCTGAATCGGATTGAAACTGCCGGCAATGAATTTATAAAAATAACAAATCAGGAATTTTTTATTGGAAAAGCCTGGTCAGTCACCACACTTTTAAAGGAGATCAACCAGGCATTAAACGGGAATGAACCGGCAGCCTATACCATTCCGCAAAATAAACCGCTGGTGGCGCAAGAATTATTACTTTTTGAAAACAGTGGTTCCGATGACCTGGAAGATTTCGTCGACAGCCAGTTTTCAATGGCCCGACTGACGCTTAAAGTCCCCTTTGTGGATGGTATGTTATTTGATCCGGTGGAAGAAGAAATAACCGATTACCTGAATAAAAATTTTTCTGATGTTGACTTTCAGATCACCGGACTGGTTGCCCTGCTTGCAAAAACATTCAACAACACCACCACGAGCATGGCGGAAAGCTACCTGATCGCCCTGACAGTCATTACGCTGATGATGATCATCTTGATCGGCCGCATCCGGATCGGCCTGCTAAGCATGATCCCCAACCTGGTGCCCATTATCCTGATGCTGGGCGTCATCGGCTGGTTCGGATTTCCCATGGATCTTTTTACCATGATGGTGGCCAGTATTGCCATTGGGCTGGCCGTGGATGATACCATCCATTTCATGCACAATTTCCGGCGGTATTATGAGCAGTCCGGCGACCCGAAAAAAGCCGTATTTGAAACCCTTCACAGCACGGGAAGAGCCATGCTGGTCACTACGGTGGTTCTTTCCGTCGGTTTTTTCATCTACATGTTTGCCAGCATGGGAAATATTATCCGGTTTGGTTTTCTCACCGGTTTTACCATTCTAATGGCCCTGGCATCGGATTATCTGATCGCGCCGGCATTGATGGTGTTAGTCAATAAAAAACGTGCCTGATTTAAGGGCCCGCTCAAAGGAGGTACATATGAATTTTGTATATCGATTTATCGGACTGACATTGCTGATAAGCTTTCTCATCCCAGCGTCTTTTTCATTCGCTGACGACAAAAAAGCGCGTGAGATCATGCAGAAAGTCGATGACAGGGACGATGGTGACAATCAGACATCAAATATGGTCATGACGCTCATTGATAAAAATGACAAAGAACGGATACGCAAACTGTCGACGTTTTCAAAGGACAAGGGAGAAGATACCCTCCGGCTCATGTTTTTCCTTTATCCGGCGGATGTCAAGGACACATCATTTTTAACCTGGGATTACGATGATTCGGACACGGATGACGACCAGTGGCTGTATCTGCCGGCGCTCAAGAAAACCAAGCGGATCGCGTCCAGCGATAAAAGCGACAGTTTTATGGGCTCCGACCTCAATTATTCGGACATGACATCACGGGATCTGGAAGATTATGACTTTTTTTTAAAAAAAGAAATCCAGGTCCGGGGAAAAGACGC
>CAZQLG010000459.1:0-2491 GCA_964594105.1 uncultured Desulfococcus sp.
CGCCGGCACTCTTAACAAACTGACCGCCTTTGCCTATTTGAAGCTCGATATTGTGGATGTGTGTTCCCAGCGGAATGTGACTTAAAGGGAGTGCATTGCCCGGTTTAATTTCTGCATTTTCACCTGACAAGACCGTATCGCCGACGGCAAGTTTTAACGGTAAAAGGATATAACGTTTTTCACCATCCACATAATTAAGCAATGCTATTCTGGCAGATCGGTTGGGATCATATTCAATTGCTGCGACCCGCGCAGGAATACCGTCTTTATTCCGTTTAAAATCAACTATCCGGTAAAATTGTTTATGCCCGCCGCCACGATGACGGCAAGTGATCCGGCCGTTTACATTACGCCCGCCGGTTTTTTTTATAATTTTTATCAGACTTCGTTCAGGCTTTGTTTTCGTAATTTCCTCGAAAGTAGCAAATTCCTGCGCTCGTCGTCCTGGTGATGTTGGTTTTACCCGCTTAATTGCCATTTTGAAACTCCCAGCTAAACTCCGTCAAAAAAATTAATCCGATGTCCGGGCATTAATGTAACGTGCGCTTTTTTCCAGTCTTTGCGTTTACCGGTAATCCGACCGCGCTGTTTAACCTTACCCTTTACATTGATTGTATTAACCGATTTCACCTTGACATCAAATATCTCTTCCACAGCTCTTTTAATTTCAACCCGGTTTGCATTAGGGTCGACTGTAAATGACACTTGATTTAACAATTCCTTCTGAAGGTTGGTTTTTTCCGTATCAATCGGTGCCTTTATTACCTGATACTTATTCATGCTGCCAGCCTCCTTTCTATATTCTTAATTGAGCCTTCAAGCAGAATCAGATTTTTATGCTTTAAAATATCATAAACATTTAATCCTTCCACCCGCAGCACCTTAACTCCAGGAATATTTCTTGAAGAAAGTTCCAGTTCTTCATTTTTAACATCAACGACGATCAAAGAATTTTCCAAATTCAACGTTTCCAGAACCGAAGCAACGGATCTGGTTTTTATCTGATCCAGGACAAAAGCATCCAGCACAGTAATCATTTCTTCTTTCAATTTAGTGCTTAAGGCCATTTTTAAGGCAAGACGTTTCACCTTTTTATGGACCTTCATGGTATAAGATCTGGGATCCGGGCCAAAGATCACGCCACCGCCACGCAACAAAGGACTTTTAACATCCCCTTGCCGTGCCCGACCAGTGCCTTTTTGTCGAAAAGGCTTGGCGCCGGTGCCTTTTACATCAGACCGGCGTTTTACAGAAGCCGTACCACTTCGTTTGGCGGCAAGCTGCATGCAAACAACTTCATGTAAAACACTCTTTTTCGGCTCTACATTAAATATGCTGTCAGGCATTTCAACTTCAGAAACTTTTTCACCTTTGATATTTTTGACTTCAATGACAGCCATGGCATCCTCTTTTCATATAAATTAAGATATTCGCCTTTTACCAACGAATTCCTGACTAATTAAAACTTAGGCTTTTTTATTTCAATGGTTCCGCTGGGCGGTCCCGGTACTGCACCCTTTAAAAGGAGCAGGTTCTCCTCAGGACGAATATCAACAATTTCAAGATTTCTGGCAGTTGCTCGGGTATTTCCATGCTGGCCCGGCATTTTCTTGCCCTTTATTACCTTGGCCGGCCAGGCACTGTTACCAATTGACCCTGGCGCCCGGTGATTCCGGCTGCCATGGGTTTCCGGCCCACGGCTAAACCCATGACGCTTGATGGTTCCGGTAAATCCACGACCTTTGCAGATACCGGAAACTTCTATCTTGTCTCCGATTTTAAAAATATCCAGCGTGACTTCTTGACCCACCTGATATTCTTCCGGATTATCGATTCTGAATTCTCGCAAAACAACGAACTGTTTTTCTCCACTTTTTAAATAATGACCTTGCAGCGGTTTATTGACCCGCGCTTTTTTCTTATCGCCAAAACCAAGCTGAAGGGCGTTATATCCGTCATTCGCCATGGTTTTAATCTGGGTCACTATACAGGGTCCGGCTTCTACTACCGTTACCGGCAAGTACTGACCTTCATGGGAGAACAATCCGGTCATACCCAATTTTTTTCCTAAAATCCCGTTACTCATGTCTGCCACCAAATTTATCTATATGCTACAATTTAATGTCCACATCAACACCCGGGGACAAATCAAGCTTCATTAACGCATCCACTGTCTGTTGGGTCGGGTCCTGAATATCCAATACGCGTTTATGCGTTCGAATTTCAAATTGTTCTCTGGATTTCTTATTTACATGCGGAGAACGAAGAACACAATATTTGTTTATCCGCGTCGGCAAGGGTATCGGGCCGACAATTTTTGCACCGGTCTTTCTGGCAGTGTCGACAATATCACTTGCGGATTGATCCAGCAGTTTATGATCGTACGCTCTCAGCCGGATTCTTATTTTAGTGTTTGTAATCATTTTGGTATATACCTACCTATTCTATAATTTCACTAACCACACCTGCACCGACGGTTCGGCCGCCTTCT
>CAZQLG010000460.1:0-2479 GCA_964594105.1 uncultured Desulfococcus sp.
ATCCCGAAATATGAAGAATCCGTGGAAACATCTGTCAGCAATCCGAAAATGGCCAAACGATATCCATTAGTTTTAGGCACCGGACCGTTTAAGCCGGATATGAAATCCTGTTTGCGGGCCATCCCCGCTTTTATGGAAAGATATCCGTATCCAGCCGTTCAAATGAATGGAAAAGACGCAGAAGAACGCGGAATCAAAATGGGGGATCGTGTGAGTATCAAAACCGTCCGTGGGTCTGTGCAAATGAGGGCTTATGTTACCGACAATATCATGGCCGGCTTTGTGTATGCGCCGGTGGGTGGCGGCGGGCCGCAGGGCACGGACGAATGGCAGCAGGCCAATGTCAACGTTTTAGCCGACATGGAACAGTTTGATGAAATATCCGGATTCCCGGTATACAAAACATTGTTGTGCCAGATCAAAAAAAAGAAACGCAAACGAAAAGGCATTGCTGTCCAAGACCCGACGCTGGGGTGTGGGGGATAATCGTCGGGCTTGAATTTAATCATAATAGTTTGAAATAATTGATAAGTTATTTTTTCAAACAGTGGTGATGCGTCACCATGAAAAGCTTTTTAAAATGTTTGCCAGCCTGTCCGAATATCCGAAAAAGAAATGGTCCGCCCCATTGATTACCTTAAAGGCAGCGTCCGGGTTCCAGGTTTTAACTAAATTTTCAACCAGATCCGGCGGTGCAAATTCATCATGGCTGCCAATGACCACCAGTTTCAGGCCCGGGATGGGTGCTTTGGATTCAAATTTCATCATGGCTGCTGGTGGTGATACCATAATAACGGCCTCTGCCGTCACCTTATCAACCATTTGGGCAATGATCCAGGCGCCAAACGAATATCCTGCAAGATCAATGGTTGGCGTATTCTTTGTTCTTAAAAAATTAAACGCCGCCACGACATCTGCCTGTTCACCGTTCCCGTCATCATAACTTCCGGTACTCTGGCCGACCCCCCTGAAGTTAAACCTTAAGGTTGTATGGTTCTTCTTTTGGAAGGCTTTTTGAATGGTTTCCACGACAATATTGGTCATTTCGCCGCCATAAAGCGGATGTGGATGAGTGATAATCACCCCCCGTCCGGTGGTCCCTTCAGACAGCCGCCCTTCGAGGGAAATACCGTTGTCGCTGGAAAAGACAATGCGGTGTTCGGCCATTAATTTGCTTTCGGTTTTATTAAAGTCGTGATGATGCCTTCACCCAACTCTTTTTTTTGCCAGTTTTTAAGCGCCGGGATTGCATCAAGGTCTTCCGGTTTTTTCGGATTTGATTCAGCAATGGTTTTTAATGTCGTGTTGTTGATCATCACACCCGAGTTTATTTCAAGATCTGCCGCCTTTTGTTCACGCCACAGTTTAAGGACTTTGAACCTGTCGGATGCATCATTGCTGGTTCGTCTGGAACGTTGCCTCGGATACCGGGGAAGGTTGCTTTCGGGTATGGCCAACGCTGTTTTGATCTGCCGGAGTATGGGGTTGCCATACATGTTTATTTGTTTTGGGCTCAGCGAATGGGTTTTAATTAGTTGTTCCATGGTTTCGGGTATGGTCAGGGCAATTTTTGTTAAAGTGGCATTACCGATGACTTTAAAAAGAGGCCGGTCTTTGGCATCCGCCAGCTTCAGTCTGAACTCCAGCAAGGCCTCAAGCACTGCAAGGCTTCTGCGTCCAAGTCGTCCGGAGCCCTTTATTTTCAAAAATAAGGGCCGTTCATTTACGGGGCCCGATCTGACCAGCGTCAGGTCACGACATTCTTCTTCAACCCAGTCAAGCCGTCCTTTTCCCGCCAGTTCTTTTTTTTGAATATCATAAAGCGGGATTAAATATTGTACATCTTTGGCGGCATATGCAATCATTGGTTCCGGCAGGGGGCGTTGAGACCAGTCTTTTTTTTGATATTTTTTTTCCAGTTTGACGCCAAACCGGTTTTGCAAAACGGTATTTAAGCCGGTTTCAGCATTTCCCAGAAAACGGCTGGCAAGCTCGGTGTCAAAGAGATTATGAATAGCGATCTGATAATCCCGGTATAGACTCCGGACATCGTAATCCGCCCCGTGGAAAATTTTGGTAATGTTCGGATCAGATAAAATTTGCGACAGCGGTGATAAATCCGGGATAGACAGAGGATCAATGATATAGCTTGATGAAGCCGTGCCTGCCTGAATCAGGCAGACCTTTTCTTTAAAATGAAACATCGAGTCAGCTTCCAAATCAAACGCGATCAGGGTTTCCTTGCGAAGGTCTTCAATAAAATTGTTTAAGCCGTTCGCGGTATTTATATAAATTGGTGTGTCAGGCGCTGAATTTAGCATATTGTTTTGTCATCGGAAATTTGAAGTTTTATATTTAGCCTTGACCTTCGTAGGCATTTTTCATAAATTTTGATGGCGTTGTAAAAAGTCCCATCGACTGCGTTGTAGCGGTTTTTCAGGCACTCAAGATACTGCATGTATGATTTCGAGCCTGAAAA
>CAZQLG010000461.1:0-2463 GCA_964594105.1 uncultured Desulfococcus sp.
TTAAAAGGGTGATAATAGGGTAAAAGCTTAAATTTCTGCCAATGGAGATGGCCCGTCCCTCCAAAAGCGTGACGCGTTTCATTACACTGCTGTTTCTAAGCTCGGCGATAAGCCGTGATTTCCCAATACCCGCTTCTCCGATAACATTGACAATCGATCCTTCGCCATTGGCGGCTTTATTTACCTGAAGTTCAAGTTGATTCAGATCTTTGTCACGGCCCACCATTTCGGAAAAAATTTGCCGATCCATGCCTGCACCAGGTTTGTCTATCTGACCAACAAGCTCATATACATCAAGCGACTCTTCTTTCCCTTTCACCGTCACTTTGCCCAGGGGTTTAAATCTAAAGCGACGCCTGACACGTTCGTAAGTGTTCGGGCTAACCAATACATTGCCGGGCTCGTCATTGCTTTCCATCCGTGAGGCCAGATTGACCGTGTCGCCAATGGCGGTGTAGTCCATCTTTAGATCATCCCCGATGGTTCCGACAATCACCGGTCCTGTGTTAAGCCCGATTCGCATTTTAAAATCCAGCCCGAACTTTGTTTTCAGCTCTTCACTGTATTTTTTTATTGCGCTTTGTATAGATAGGGAAGCCTGGCAGGCATTTTGGGCATGGTTTTCAATGGCAACCGGCGCGCCGAACAAGGCCATGACCCCGTCACCGGTGAACTGATTGATGGTACCCTGGTGATTGTGAATCTCATCCATCAGAATCTTAAAACATCCGTCCATGATTTGATGAACTTGTTCCGGATCGAGTTTTTCAGACATGGAGGTAAAACCGGCCACATCCGCAAAAAGCACCGTCACCCGTTTTCGCTCTCCTTCCATGGCGCTTCGGGTGGTGAGGATCTTGTCAGCAAGGAATTTTGGCGTGTAGGAGTGGGGTTGGGTGAAGTCAATGGGGGAGGGGTGTTCTGGTGTTTGCAGCTTGTGGCCGCATTTTCCGCAAAATTGGAAACCTTCAGGATTTTCAAATTCGCACTTTAGGCATTTCATTTTGAAACCTCATAATCGAGTTATCCCATGCCACAAATAAATTAGTCTGCTTATCCAGTTTACTCAAGTTGAGTTCAAAATAACCATTTATGAAATTATATGGTACTGGATTCCCGACTTCTCGGGAATGACAGAACCTTCATATATCTTTTAGGTGCCCGATACCGTCATACCCGCGAAGGCGGGTATCCAGAAAATTAAACGCCGATCCAAAAACTTTAAATGAATAACTTGAGCAAAGTAGATAACCATATAAATTAGATTATTTAGCCGCCATCACCTTATCCAATTCATCCAGATCCCACTGCAAGTCCATCTTTTCAAACAGGGTCCGGGCTTTTTCAAGGTATTCTTCTGCGGTGATATTGTTTAGGTCTTTGTGCTTGCTGTCGGGTTCCAGCAGACTTTTGCCGATTTCAAAATAAGTGCGGGATAAGTCCGGCCGTGCGCCTAACTCTTCTCCTTTTTTGATTGCCCTGCTCCACCATTTGAGGGCTTTTTTCTGTTTGCCGATCAGCCAGTAATACTCGCCCATCAATCGGAGGACTTCGACCCAATTCAGCGCATACTTTTTTAATTTATTGAAAGCCCTTTTTCCACTATGATGCGCCTCTTTTTTATACTTTGATAGATTATTGATGTCATTTGAAACGATGGCCTCTTTTAACAAGTAAATATCTATCATGAACTGAGCTGTAAAATAGGGCATACTGTTGAGTGGAGATAGAAATTTTTGCTGATCGATTGTTTTCTTAGCTTTTAACAAGGATTCTTTGGCGCCATCAACATCATTTAACATGATTTGTGTTTGCGCTCTCCAGCTAAAGAACCTTTGCCGGTGAAGTTCCATGCTGTGACGGCCAGAAAAAATGATACCCTGTTCAGCTTTCTTTTGAGCTTCAGATAATCGACATTTTTTTAATAACAAGTATGTTGTCAGAACATCGGCATGACCAGCAGCAACACTATAATCATAGGCAACCGCGATTTCAGATAGTTTATCAATCAGGCGTTCAGTGCTATCAAAATCACCCTGATCGATTTTTACAAAGGTTATAAAGACAAGATAACTCGTTGTATTCCATAAATCCCCTTTTTTTAAAGCGTCATTTAGAAGCGTTTCTTTAAGAGGTGCAATCTTTTCCCAATTTCCCGAACAAAGGTTTGTACAATCATACATCAAAGCATTTACCATGAGAATTTGGATATATTCTCGATCCATTTTACTTTGGCAGATATCGAGAAGTTTGTAAGCCAGCTTAGAAGATAATCCAGAATAAGAAAACATACCAGCTGTACCTAAAAAAAGACGGGTTGCTTCAGGAGATTTGGCCCAGTCAACTAAGCAAACCAGATTAAATCCACTTATCGCACCAAAAAAAAGTCCGATGTTGTCGAAATAAACCAATGCTGTGCCACGTATAAAAAATAATTCAAAAACCTCATTATCCCTTTGGCTG
>CAZQLG010000462.1:0-2462 GCA_964594105.1 uncultured Desulfococcus sp.
GCGATCCGAAAGGAAGGATACCGTTTGTCATCTTTTAAAATGACATTATAACGGGATTTATAACGTTTGATCAGGGTGGATTCAAGTATCAGGGCTTCTTTTTCAGAATTTGTAACAATCGTGTCAAAAGATGAAATTTTTTTGACCAAAATACTTGTTTTTAAATCCGGATGGGATTTCCGGACAAAATAAGAAGCCAGTCGCTTTTTCAGATGAGCGGCCTTTCCGACATAAATAACTTTGCCGTTAGTGTCTTTCATCAGGTATACCCCTGGCCCTGATGAGACAGAAAACAATTTATCGGAAAAATTATTATCCATCAGCTATTACCCGCATTAAGATTTTACTTCAAAATCAAAAATAATTAATTTTTTCAATTCCCGGATGCGATCCCTTAATTCAGCGGCTTTCTCAAACTGAAGTTCCTTTGCCGCCGCATTCATCTGTTTTTCAAGGGATGTAATCTGCCCTTCGATGTTTTCGTATGCGCCGTATTTTACATGTGTTTCTTCAACCTGAAACAACTGGCTGTCGGATTGGGGATAAAATGATGAAATTAATCCTGCGGAAATTCCTTTTTTAACAGTCATGGGAATAATATTGTGATCACGATTATATTTTTCCTGAATTTTTCTCCGGCGAACGGTTTCATCAATCGCCATCTGCATAGAAGGCGTTACTTTTTCTGCATACATCAAAACTTTGCCATTAATATTTCGGGATGCACGGCCGCATATCTGAATTAAGGAACGGGCAGACCGAAGAAAACCTTCTTTATCCGCATCAAGAATGGCCACTAAAGAGACTTCAGGGATATCAAGTCCTTCACGAAGGAGGTTAATGCCGACCAGCACATCAAACTCGCCCATACGAAGATCCTGTATGATTTCAAGGCGCTCAAGGGTTTTAATGTCAGAATGAAGATAGCGAACCGCTATACCGAGATCGGAATAATAATCCGTTAAATCTTCCGCCATCCGCTTGGTCAGGGTGGTGACAAGGACCCTTTCTTTTTTATCAATTCGAAGCTGAATTTCTGCGAATAAATCGTCCACCTGCTTTTTTGCATCACGGAATTCAATGAGCGGATCAATGAGACCGGTAGGCCGGACGATCTGCTCTACAATTGAGCCATCACTGATTTCGAGTTCATAATCAGCAGGTGTTGCCGACACATAAATTATCTGAGAAATACGCGACTTGAATTCGTCAAACCGTAACGGCCGGTTATCAAGCGCCGATGGCAGTCTGAATCCAAAACCCACAAGGGTTTCCTTGCGGGACCGGTCCCCCTTATACATTCCCCGTAATTGCGGTAACGCAATATGGCTTTCATCAATAAAAATCAGATAATCATCTGGAAAATAATCCAGCAACGTGGGCGGCGGCTCTCCTGCCGAACGCCCGGTAAGGTGCCGGGAATAATTTTCAATCCCATTGCAGTAGCCGATCTCCTGGATCATTTCCAGATCAAAATTGGTTCGCTCTTCAATCCGTTGCGCCTCGATTAATTTATTTTCTTTGACAAAATAATCAATTCGGTCTTTTAATTCGGCATTCACCACTTCAATGACGCGTTTTCGGGTACGCTGCCGGGTGACATAGTGACTTGCCGGATAGAGAATTAAGCGCTTCAAGGACTCCTTTTTATTTCCGGTGAGCGGGTCAATCTCAGAAAGACCGTCAATCATATCCCCAAAAAACTCGATGCGGACAGCAGTCTGTTCTTCATATGCCGGAAAAATTTCCACCCGGTCGCCCCTGACACGGAAAATTCCCCGATAAAAATCCGTATCATTGCGCTCATACTGAATATCCACAAGACGTGCCAGCAACTGCTCTCTTGAAAACGCCATGCCATTTTCAAGTTCAAGGCGCATGGCAATATAATCTTCCGGTGCCCCTAAGCCGAAAATACATGAAACACTGGCAACCACAATGACATCCGATCTGGATAAAACCGACCGGGTCGAGGAATGCCGCATTTTGTCGATCATTTCATTGATCGAGGAGTCCTTCTGGATATACGTATCGGAAACAGGGATATAGGCTTCCGGCTGATAGTAATCATAATAGCTGACAAAATATTCCACCGCGTTTTCAGGAAACAGCGTTTTAAACTCATTACACAATTGTGCTGCCAGTGTTTTGTTCGGCGCCAGCACCAGCGTCGGTTTCTGAACTTTCTCTATGATATTGGCCATTGTGAACGTTTTTCCGGATCCGGTAACGCCAAGTATCACCTGGTTTTTCCTGCCTTCCATAACGCCTTTGCTCAAAGCGCGGATGGCATTCGGCTGATCGCCTTTCGGGGTCATTTCAGAAATTATTTTAAATCGTGGCATGGCAAGATAATTATATCGGAGTGGATTCGGATAACGTTTGAACTCACTGGTTTTTACACAGCGTAGCGGAGTAAAAACCAGTGAAATGATTTATTCGTCCTGACTTGAAGACGTAAC
>CAZQLG010000463.1:0-2458 GCA_964594105.1 uncultured Desulfococcus sp.
CGTATGTAATATTGGTAACTTATATTTTTCTCAATAGCGTTTGCAATCAAATATTTGAAGAGAAACTGGTCATAGTTAAAGTCAGGGTCAGGTTGAACGGTTTATTCAGTTATCAAAAGATTAGAAAATTCTAATCTTTTTTTAACCTTTTTCTAATCCTTGATGCTTTATATTTGTAACGTGCTCATGAAATGATTAACTTTCTATTAAAAGCAGGTTCAACATGAATATCCTGGTTGTGGATGATGAAGAAAGAATCCGAAGCGTTTTTGTCAAAATTATGCAAAGGGAAGGCTACCATTTATTTGAAGCTGCCAATGCGAAGGATGCGTATGATTTGTTATTGGAAAATCCGATAGATCTGATTCTGCTGGATATTAATATGATGGATGTCGATGGTACGGTTTTGTACGAAATTGCGCAGATGTTTTGCAAAAAATCGCAAATTATTGTGACCAGCGTTTATCCGGTCGAAGATCAGAAAAGGCTCATCCGGGGGGCAGCAGATTATTATGATAAATCAGACAGTCTCCAGGTGCTGATTCGCAAAGTGAACAGGCTTATGAAAAAAAAATTGAATGTGGCGTAGAAAGTCTTAATATAAATATTATGTTTGTCAAATAAAATGCTAAAGTTAAAAAATAATTATAGTTAAATATAATTGAAAAAAAAGGAGATCAACAATGGAGTTTTTGAAAACAAACGGGTTAAATAACCGGTGGAAAACTTTCGGGGTTCTATCGGCTGTAATCATCATGGCGGTAACACTATTTGTTTTTACGCCTTATTCAACAACAGCCGCCGGCACACGCGCACCGATCGTGAAAATGGTCCCTCAGAATTTTACGCAGCTGGCCAAAAACTGTGGTCCGGCGGTGGTGAACATTAGTACTGTTAAAACCCTTAGCAGCGGGGGCGGGCGTGTGTTTGAACATTTTTTTGGGGGCCCCGGGGGTCGGCAGGAGCCGTTTGGCAGATTTTTTGAGGATTTTTTTAGAAATCAGCCCCAGCGGGAATTCAAACAAAGCAGCCTGGGCTCCGGTTTTATTCTGGATAAGGACGGTTACATTGTCACGAACAACCATGTCATCGACGGTGCGGATGAAGTTCAGGTCAAGCTGAAAGACGGAAAGGAATATCCAGCTGAAATTATTGGGAAAGACACATCTACAGACCTTGCACTGATTAGAATCAAGGCGGATCATGATTTGCCTGCATTGAATCTGGGAGACTCGGACAAACTGGAAATTGGGCAGTGGGTGCTTGCCATTGGCAGCCCCTTCGGACTGGAACACACCGTCACCGCTGGGATTATCAGCGCAAAAGGCCGGGTTATCGGCGCCGGTCCCTACGATGATTTTATTCAAACGGACGCGTCTATCAACCCTGGAAACAGCGGCGGGCCCCTGATCAATATGTATGGGGAGGTCATCGGTATTAACACGGCGATTATTGCCGGCGGAGACGGGATTGGTTTTGCCATTCCGGTTAATATTGCCAAGGAAATTTTCGCACAATTAAAGGACAACGGTGAAGTGACCCGTGGATGGTTAGGCGTTGCCATTCAGGATTTGGACAAGGAACTGAAGGACTATTATGGCATTGAAAAGGGTGTGCTGATTTCGGAAGTTTTTGAAGGTGATCCGGCTGATCAAGCCGGCATTCAGGCAAAGGATATCGTCTTTTCCATTAATGGGAATGCGGTTAATTCAAGCCGTGATCTGACAAGGCTGATTGCCGGTCTTGGTGTTGGCAGTGAATCAACAGTGCAAGTCAGCCGGAACGGTAAAATAAAGATATTTACGGTGAAAATCGCCCGGCGGGATGAAGAGAATCTTCTTGCATCCGGCAGCGGTCCCCTGGGGCGCATGGAAAGCGAACTGGGCATTGAAGTTTCAAACATAAGACCTGAAATGTTAACGCAATTCAATCTTGGTAATACGGACGGCGTAATTGTGGTAAATGTTCAGCCCGACAGTAAAGGGAGAAAATCCGGCATTGCCAAAGGGGATATTATAAGGGAAATAAATCATCAGCCGGTTCAGAATGTTTCCGATTATAACAAGATCGTTGGTGATGTGAAAAAAGGGGCGGCTATTCAGATGCATATCCGTCGGTTAAACAAAGGATTTATGGTTGTGAAAATAATCAAATAATAGCGTTTTGCAAATATATTTAAATTGTCGGGTGGGCGGATAGCCGCCGCTCACCCGTTGATCCGACTCCCTTGCTCCCGGGAAGAGACCATCTTTATCCCCCCTATAAAAGGTCGTCTTCTTTGTGCCCTCCACTTAACCCGGGGGCGAGAGGAGTTTTTCCTTGAATTAACTAAAATAATTTCAAGGGATTTTTTTCTTATTCATTATTCTTTCCGTCTTCATCTATTCTTTACACGTTTTTTGCTCCTGCAGAGGAATTATAGCGAGTGATAAAAATAATGATGACCGGCTATTGATTT
>CAZQLG010000464.1:0-2458 GCA_964594105.1 uncultured Desulfococcus sp.
CCTTGATTTCATCAAACGGTTTTCTTTCTGCAACAATCATGAGGCTTCCCTCCTTTGTAAGCGAAACAAACAATATCTGCCGTTGTGAGTTCTATATTAAAAAGAACATCAATAGAATCGGGAAATATGTTATTCCAAGTGTATTCCGTTAAATTATCTAACATTAATTCGTATGGACGCTTCTTTTTCATAAAACAGCCACCAAAACAAATCTGGCATTTTAAAAAAAGAATAAAATATACAACATGAAAAAAGATACAAAGTCAAGGAAGTTTCTCTTGGCTTTTTTTAAAATTATATGCGGAACAATTTTATTGAATTGACAGAAAAATATTACTCGCATAAAATATTTTGATTTTCATACTAGGTGAAATGCATGTTATCCCGGAATAAAGGTTTAATAAATATAAAGCGAATACTTTTTCTTGCCGGGTTGGTTTGTGCGTGGTTCTTGATCGGAACGAATTTATGCGCATTCAATGTCTCGAATAGCGGGCAGGGAAAGCAAGGCATTGCTGAAGATCAGAATTTAAACAATATTCCGGATGCATCGGTCAATTTTCCCGTATACTTGTATTTTGCCGATAATACGAGCCGGTATCTTCTATGCGAGGAAAGGCCCGGCATCGGGTCCGATGATCCGGTCGTGTTTTGTCGGCAAATGATTGATGCTTTGATTCAGGGTCCTTTCAGCAGTCTGGCACGGACGATACCGGCAACAACCGAACTAAGGGCAATATATATTAATGAAAGAATAGCTTATGTTGATTTAACCCGGGAGGTTGCCGTATCGCATCCGGGCGGGATTCTTTCTGAATTAATGACCATTTATTCAATTGTGAATACCCTGGTGCTGAATGTTAACGAGGTGGATCAGGTCAAAATATTAATAGCGGGACAGGAAACGGAAACATTATCCGGTCATATAGACATTCGGTTCCCTTTAAATGCGGATATGCTTTTAATCAGATGAAAAATAAACAAATCAGTCAAATCAGAAATATTGGCATTATTGCCCATATAGATGCGGGTAAAACAACCGTTACCGAACGGATTCTTTATTATACCGGTCGATCCCATAAAATTGGTGAAGTCCATGACGGCGAAGCGGTGATGGACTGGATGCCGGATGAGCAGGAACGGGGGATTACCATTACCTCAGCGGTCACTACCTGTAACTGGAAAAACAGTGAAATTCAGATTATTGATACCCCGGGTCATGTCGATTTTACCATAGAGGTGGAACGCTCTTTGCGGGTTTTAGACGGTGCTGTGGGTGTGTTCTGTGCGGTGGGCGGAGTTGAACCGCAGTCTGAGACGGTCTGGCATCAGGCGGATAAATATCTGGTGCCCAAGATGGTGTTTATTAATAAAATGGATCGTATCGGCGCTGATTTTTTTAGGACCGTAGATATGATCACCCAGCGTTTGAATGCGAATCCCCTCTTATTACAGCTTCCCATCGGGCAGGAAGATAATTTTACCGGGGTCATTGATTTGCTCGAAATGAAGCAGATCATATGGGATTCTGATGATCCCAATGCGGAGATTCAAATAAGCAATATTGATGACAAATATGCTGATCAGGCGAAGGAATACCGGGACAAGCTGGTTGAACAGGTTGCGGAAGTAGATGACGAAATTATGGAAGCATATCTGGAAGAGGCCGCCATATCAGACGATCAGCTGAGGGCAGCCATTCGAAAAGCAACATTGCAGCTAAAACTGGTTCCTGTCTTATGCGGAACTGCATTGAAAAATAAGGGCGTGCAGCCACTGCTGGATGCTGTTGTCAAGTTTTTGCCCAGTCCGCTTGATGTGCCGCCGATTCAGGGTCATCATCCGGAAACCGGTGAACTGGTGGAATGCACGGCAAAGAAAAAAGCCCCTCTGGTAGCATTGATTTTTAAAGTTTCCATGATGGAAGGCCGAAAATTATCATTTGTTCGGGTTTACAGCGGACAGTTGAAGGCCGGAGTGGATGTATACAATCCTTCCCGCAAAAAAAATGAAAAAGTTTCACGAATTTTGCGGATGCACGCCAACAAACGGGATCGGGTGGATTCAGCAGATCCCGGCAGTATCGTAGGCGTTGTCGGTCTTAAAGACTCCACCACCGGGGAAACCCTTTGTGATGCAGCGGCACCGGTATTGCTGGAACAGATGGAGTTCCACAAGCCGGTCATTTCAATCTCTGTAGAACCGAAAACGCATACCGATCAGGAAAAACTGGATCAGGTACTGGAAAAGTTAATGGCCGAAGATCCCACGCTTCAGGTGAAGCAGGATGAAGATACCGGCCAGACCATATTGTCCGGGATGGGTGAGCTTCACCTTGAGATTATTACCAGCCGAATGCAGCGGGAGTTCAACACCAATGTGAATATCGGCAAACCCCAGGTAGTATACCGGGAAACACTGGCCAAAGCAGCTTGTGCATCCGCCGTATTTGATAAAG
>CAZQLG010000465.1:0-2455 GCA_964594105.1 uncultured Desulfococcus sp.
ACAAATAAGATGATAAAACACAATAATTTTTTCATTACTTTTCTCCTTTGTATTTTTTTATACCGTGTAGCCTAACCGCTTTTTGCGCTCCGCTGCAAAAGCATGGTTAGATTTCATCGTTTGACTAATCTGGTAGCCCCAAATCCTCGATTAATTCTTCTACAACATTAGAAAATTTAGGGGTATTTAATTTGAATAATTCGAAAGTATATTCTGCCAACGTTAATTTGATTTCAACATTGGGGTCTCCGAATAAATCCTTTTGTTTCTGATAAAGTCATTGTTCCTTTTTCAATTCTTGGTCCGGGTAATGAGTTTTTAGCAAACCAATTTGCTGGTAAATCCAATCAAGAGCACCAATTTCTTCACCAAAACTTTGGCTGACGCAGTTGAAAGGACCAACATCTCTGAATAATTCAGTATTTTTGTAAACACGTACAAAATAGTAGGTTCCGAGTTTTTCATTATCCATGGTATTTCTCCTTAGTGAAATCTAACGACAGTATAACCTGCAGCAAGATGCGGTAGATGATGGTGGATAAATGAAAAACCCAATGCGTACCATGAAAGTACCCAAAACCCCGGCCTCTTGCTGTCAGCGTTAATACAATGGTTATATGTTTGCCCTCGGAAGGCGCTTGTTTTCTTCAACTTGTTTCATTAACTTTTTTAACTTATTTACACCAATAGACCGTTGTCCATTCTTTTGCATTTTTCCAGCGTTTGACCAAGCTAAAGCGCCAGGGCCATTATATATTTCAAAATTTGAACCATCTTTTTTTAAACCCAGGACGATTAAATGTTCTGGTTCAGATCGTATACCAACGCTTTTGGATTGCGTGGCTTTGATTTGAACTGAAACACCATTTTTTGATAATGCATCATGTGTTTCTGATGATGCTTCAAATAAATCCAGTTCGTAATGGTAGGCTGCAAGAACCTCACCAATACTACCAACCATATGGCCATCAGGGGTGAAATGCCTCCCAAACATTCCCTCTAATTCAGAGACTATTTTATAAATTTGGCGGATTTTCTCTGGAACTTTTTCAATATTTTCAATATTTTCCATATTGATTACATATAACGCTCAGTTTCAGCTGCCGCCAGCTTTAAGCTGGATGTTCCAAAAAAGCACAAACCTACAATTGAATGATTCTTTCCAAAAGCGGCACGGCCCTGGCGGTCTGCTGGAAACTGTTGTTGGCCGAGATCCTATTCAAATGAACTACCCCGCAGCAGAGCTGCGAAGTATCATTGTTATGCGAAGTCTTCAAATAATTTCAGTTGTCTGCGGTATATCTGTTTATAGGTCTTTCCTTGGTCTTTGACATACTTTTTGATGATGGTTTCATTGCCATATTGACCGACGGTGTTGAGATAGAATCCGCTTGTCCAGAATTTGCCGCCCCAAAGCAATTTCTTGACCTCCGGATGATGTTTGAATATTTCCTTTGCAGTAATGCTCTTAATTATTTGCACAACCCTGCTGGGTGACAGAACAGGAACACTTTGGACAAGAAAATGCACATGGTCTTTATCTGAGCCAATTTCTATAAAATTTATTTCGTATCGTTTTCCTATCTCAATACATGTGTTTTGAAGTGACAGTTCAACTCTTTCTGTAAATACCTTTTGTCGGTATTTTGCAGGACATACAATGTGATACAAGATCAGAGTTTTGTTGTGACGTTTTAGAATATGTTAACTTATCGAGTCATTATATCACAAAAACGGCAACCCCGCAGCAAAGCTGCGAGGAATTCTTTTGATTAAATCTCTATCATTTCGCGAAGCGAATAGAGGGATATTATCAAGTCCCAAATTGTTTAATGCTTCCCTTACAGATTTCAAACTGCTTTCTTTTGTGCCTGGTTGAAATACAATATTTTCGATTAAGTCCCTTAAATCTATTTTTAAATAAACGTGCGTAGGAGTCGGTTCTGAAATATTCGGCCAGTGAATTATTCTCAATTCATTATCAAGTATGAAATGAACATCCTTGAATAAAAAAGTTGTTGGCGTTCCAAAATAGTTTATGTTTTTCCCTCCAGCATGATCAAAATAAGTGACCTTTGATATGTCGAGTGGCCAATACTCGACTGCCTTATCGCAGATATCTTTTAATCGCCTTACCGAACTCTTTATTGAAATACCTGGAGGATTGCGGACATAACCTTTCCACATTAAATCAAGATCACAATCACCAATACACCAACAATTTATATAAGTTTTTCGCCGGTCTTTTCGCCTTCTCTCTCTTTCCGATTCAATCATATGTGGTTCATCAATTTTTTTGAACCAATTTTCCATTTCTGTTATTTGTCGACGTGAATACGTTCCTTCAAAGCGATCTTGCAGACGGTCTGCCCTGCATAGATAAAGGGCCTTTTCCTTAAGAAGGCACTGGTTCAGTTTAATAGGTAAAACATTACCTTAAAATTTAACAAGTTAA
>CAZQLG010000466.1:0-2451 GCA_964594105.1 uncultured Desulfococcus sp.
TGAACTCATCATCGGCAGGATAAAAGACCAATTGAACAGGAATGAGTTTTAATGGCTCAAATATGAAACTAAGACCTCCAGACACCAAAAATCTATCCCGAGAATCGGGGGACGCCATACCTATTTCTTTGCGTTTATTTGACAAACCACTGATACCCGAATGGTTCAAAACGGCAGTATTGTAACAATTTTGAGGAGTACATCTTGTCGATAATCGAAATCAGTATTCTTTACATTGAAAGGATACCATATCTTGATTAAGAATTTTTACCGAATTTTTGAAAAAATTTCGACTGGCTATTGAATATTTCAGATTCTCTCTACTTTGTTATCAGGAGAACCAGTGTGGTTCGTGATGATTTCAGGAACCTCAAATTCGATTTTACCATTTTGCCAAACAGGTATTTTATAATTATTTTTTTTTGCGTCTTCAGCTACTTTTACTGCGGCACGTTGAAGCGCTTTTAGTCCTAACATTGAGTATTTATTATATTTTATCATTAATTATTCCCTGACTCTTCTAAAATTTCTGGTACTTTCCCGGAGGTATCAAAGATCGTCCAGGAATCGGCCAATTGCTTATAAATATGTTGAAAATTTTCCCAACTCCGATCATAGCGGCGTCTTATAACATTCTCCGGCACATTGTGGCCTCCCTGAGAAACTCTTAATTTCACGCGCTCAATTGCCAAATTAACTGACGGAAGTTTAAGGTAATAAATTATCACTTCGTATTTTTTTGATTTCCAGTTTCTGATTTTCTCTGCATATTCCTTTCCGCTGAATGTTGTTTCAAATGCGAATGATTGATTTTTATTAACGAATTCATTCATTTGCTGAATCATTAATTTCCCTGCCTGAATCGCTACTTTCTCTGGCTGAAAAGGTGATAGGCCTTTGGCAATCAGATCAGCGTTAATAAAATTAAGGCATTCTGCTTCGATGGGAAGAAATTCATTGGCAAATGTCGTTTTACCGGCTCCATTTGGACCCGCAATGATATAACATTTTTTTTGCATGCACGAGCACCTTTGCTTTACCTAAAAGCAAGTTCAACATTAGATTTTACAGGAATTCAGAATATTATATAAGTACATAACACAATTAAGAATATAAAAAAATTATAATCATCTTGAATTATAAAATTCCCAAAATTGGCTCTTTATTGAATTATGATTTATTTGTGTATTATTTGAGTGAAGTATTCGCGCTGTGAATCGTAGCAAAAAGGATTGTATATCGGTCATTAGCATTCGATATTTATTTGGGTAAATTCTAAATTCTTTATCACTTCCGATAAACGCAGAAATGAAAACGTTACAGTCAATGACCAGGCTTTTCATTTATTTTTGTGATCTCTTAGCGGTGCGGGTTTTTTTAACGGCTTTATCGGCAATTTCCATCAGCGCTTGATCGCTTTTACTGTAGAGGGATCAGAGCTCCCTTTATCTATGATCACCTCTTAACATATTCTTTTGTATATATATTGCCAATGTATAGGTTTTAACTATCGTCCTGATCATTGATTTGGTAATAGCCAGTTCCAAAAAGAGGGATAGTCGTTAAAAAAAAATAAATCGAGATTTTTTGTAGCGGGATAATGGTTAAAACAATGTTGGAATATGCCGTTACAAATGAATGAATGTTATCAATTTATAAGGGGATTGTAAAGAATGCTTCTTTATGAGAAAATATTTTCTCCAGATATTCAAAAATTGCAAACTATCGATTTCAAGATACAGGATTGTTGAGAGGCATGAAATGCTTTAGTGGAAATATCAAGTATGTTTGGGTTTCATACAAGCATCAAAAACGTAACATACAGTCGATAACAAGGCGCGTATTGAATTTTCATGATGGACACAATCTTTAGTACTGGAAGAAATGCCTATAAGTTTTGATTTCTGCCACGCATCGCAGGCTCTAAACAACCTGAGGTATGAGAATCTATCGTAATTTAAACACAATATGTGGGATGCCGGGCACAGGTGAAAAATGAAGAACAGATGCATATGGTGTGGAGAAGACCCTTTATACATTGCTTACCATGATGAGCAATGGGGGGTTCCTGTTCATGATGACCGGCTTTTGTTTGAGTTCCTGGTTCTGGAAGGCGCGCAGGCCGGGATGAGCTGGCTGACCATCCTGAAAAAACGGGAAAATTACAGAAAGGCTTTTCACGCTTTTGATTGCGAAACAATTGCCGGTTATTCTGAAACAGATGTTAAGCGTCTGCTTTCTGATTCCGGCATTGTGCGCAATCGCCTGAAGATAGAATCGGCCATCAGAAACGCGCGGGCCGTTATAAGATCCAGGAGGCGTTCGGCTCATTGGACGACTATCTTTGGCGCTATGTTGAAGGCACTCCTAAGCAAAATAAATGGAAATCCATGGCTGAGATTCCGGCGAAAACCAAATTGTCCGAAATGATGAGCAAGGATTTAAAAAAGC
>CAZQLG010000467.1:0-2450 GCA_964594105.1 uncultured Desulfococcus sp.
TTATTCTCATCAACGACCGGAATGGTAATTACCTCTCTGGGAATTGCATCTCCAGATACGGTTTTGAATGTAAAAAGCGTATCTTCCGGAAGATCCTGGATATAATATATTTTTTTGTTTGATACCGCATAACCAAATTCACCCTCGGGATTTTTAGCATCAAATGGCGTCAGCAGTTCTTTGTTTGCGCCCACGGAAGTAAAATGCTCAAACTGGGATTTTTCTTCGTTGAGAATGTAAAATGCACTCATGTTGGATCCGGTTATTTCCATGAGTTGTTTGAGCAGTTCAGATGCAAATTCCTCCGTGGACGACCGTCCGATCATGGTTTCGGAAATATCTGCAACACCCTTTTGAATATTCGTATAAAATTCTATGGAAGCTGTCATCTCATTGATAGACGACGCCAGAAAACCGATCTCATCGACGGAACCCACAACATGCCTGACCGAGTAATCGCCACCCCTGATTTTCCGGGTTGTCGCACTCATATCGACAATCGGCTTTGCTATTATTTGACTGATTCGAAAAACAATCAGAAAAATCAATGCCATGGCAATAAGAAAGAGAATGGATAAATTCCTGACCAACTTACGGATCGGCGCATCTATTTCAGATAGGTCCTGTTCGCAGAGAAAACCCCAGTTTATTTGCGGAATATAGGTATAGGCAGACAGAACTTCTTTGTCGCGATAATTCGTGATTTTGACAATCCCGGTTTTACCCTGAATCGCATTTACCGTCGCTTCAGTATGAATCCGAAGCTTAAGCGGCGCGTTTTCATACCAGCGCAGTTTGTTTAAAACTTTTCCATCTTTATTGACTATCAGCGTTTCTCCGGTTTCACCAAGCCCGATTCGATTTTGTAACACTGCATACAAAGATTTTTCTAAATCAATACGGCCAACCAGTATCCCGATGACATGGCTTCCCTTATGTTGAATACAATGAATGGGTATTGAAAATGACATTGCCGGCGCATTAAGATGACGGCATAAATGAATATCTTTTATATGCATGCCTTTTAATGCAAGATATTCAGTTAAGGAGGGATCTTCATTTTCATCCATTCCCTCACTATCACTATTTGTAGAAACAATGACCTCTCTGGAATACTTGTTGATAATTGATAATTCAAAAAAATCATCGAAATTGACCAAATGTCGCCTCAAAATTCTTCGCATATTTGCAAGCGTTTGGGAATCTGATTTATTGAATTCTTTTTTTTGAAAGAATTGTTCGAGAACCTGAAATTCCTTATCTTCAGAAATACTTTTCATCCAGAATTCTTTTTCATCAATCCAGTTTTCCAGTTGTTGCGCTTTTAGATCACGAATCGCCACAAGTTTATCAGAGGCTTTTTTTTCTCTTAACCCTTCCTGTTGATAATACGTTGCCACAATACCAACAAATAAAGGTGCCAGTCCAAGGACAAAAAACCAGAAGATAAGCCTGGTTCTTATGCTTTTGAATGCTACTCTTTTCATGATTTTATCTCCGGTTATTCACTTCCGTTTACAATCTCAAATAAATATTATCTTTTCTGATAGATATTGCAGCATTCATTCACCGTTCTAAAACGCCCTTGATATTTTTTTGGCAGGATCTCTGCTTCACCCAGTACCAGATAGCCGTTTTTAGCCATTGAGCGATATAACCTGTCGAATATTTGATCCTGATGTTCGGTATCAAAATAGATTAAAACGTTCCGGCACAATACCATATCAAAACTGCCAAAAACACTTTCAGGGGGGGCATAGCTTTTCTTGTCAAGGATATCATAAATCGAAAATAATACCAGGTTCCGAATGGCCGGCATTAATTGAAACGTTTCTCCTTCGGAAGTGAAATATTTTTTCAACAGCCTGTATTTAATACTTTTGATGCTTTCAAATGGATAGGCTGCCTTTCTTGCTTTTTTTAATATCTTGCTGTCAATATCTGTTGCAAAGATACTTATATCCGTTTTCAGGGTTTCTTTTTCAAATAATTCATGGATCAGGATCGCGATGGAATAGGCTTCTTCTCCCTTTGCACAACCGGCTGACCAGACCCGCATAGAATGATCCGCAGCCTTTTTTCTTTCATAAACAATAGCCGGAAGGACTCTCTCGGCAATGTATTCAAACGTCAGCGTATCCCTGAAAAACTGACTCATATTGATGGTCAAGACATCGAGCAGATTATCGAGTTCATCGGGGTTTTCATGCAAATAGTTGAGATAATCATTGTAGCTTTCACATTTTACGGATGAAAATCGTTGCTGGACCCGACGGTCAACCATAGAGATGCGGTAGCCGGAAAAGTCAAAACCGCGCTCTTGGTTCAAATAGTGCAGAATGGATTTTAAGTCGTTATTCATGATGCACTCGTAAAAAGTCTGTTTTATACGGTCTCGTAAAAAGTTCAAATTCAAGGCGTGCAAATTTTGCAATTATGAGGCGTACTTA
>CAZQLG010000468.1:0-2443 GCA_964594105.1 uncultured Desulfococcus sp.
TGAGCAATGATTCGTACTTAGCGTACTTTGAAGCAGCGAAGGATGCAGCGCAACAAAGAATTTGGACTTTTTGCGAAGCCATCAATTGATTCTATGATCATTCGCCATTAAACAGAACAGAGTAACCCATTGACCGCAACCCCGCATATGCCAAAATGAAAAAACAACGCTCTCGAAAATCAGAATACATTCATATAAAAGATGTGCTTTCAACAGTTATCAGCAACTGCCGGCCAGAAACACATTCGGCGCTTTCTGAAATCAGAAAAATCTGGAACGCGGTGTTAGACAAAACCATTACAAACAATGCACAGCCTTCAGCATTAAAGGGCGGCACCCTGCTGATCACCGTAAAAAGCGCCACCCTGACCCATCAACTTCGATTTCTGACAAATGATATCATCCAGGCACTCAATCGTGGAACCGGTCGCCACCAGATCACTGAAATAAAACTAAAAACAGGAAACTTTTGATCTCTTTCAATGACTAAGATCACAAAAGACAGCCTGTTTGGCGGCCGCCTGCAAATCAAACAGTCGCGTTCCGGTTACCGGTTCTCAATGGACGCTGTCGTCATCGCCAATCAGGCTGACATCAATGCGGGTGACCGCGTACTGGATTTGGGAACCGGGTGCGGCGTCATTGCGCTTATACTGGCCCATCTTCATCCAGAAATCATCATCTTCGGCGTTGAAATCCAAAAAGACCAGGCGGAGATTGCCCGGCTTAATGTCAGGGATAACACCCTGGAAAAGCGTATAACAATATTACACAAGGACTTAAAAACATTATCCCCGCACCAGACATCCGGCACCGTGAATGTGGTGATATGTAATCCACCGCACATTGAAAAATCATGCGGCCGGATCAATTTTAACGACCAGCTGGCAATATCCAGGCATGAGATTAAAGTAACCCTGGATGAATTGATAACGGTTGCCGAAAAAATGTTATGCCGTTTAGGAAGGCTGATCATGGTCTACCCCGCAGAAAGGCTGGTGGATCTGGTTGACCGGATGCGATCTGATGGAATCGAGCCTAAAAAAATAAGCGTTCTGTATACTAAAGCAGGTATGAATGCCAAGCGCGTTCTCATCGAAGGGGTCAAGGGCGGCAAGCCAGGGCTTACCATTACAAAACCATTGATTATTCATGAACCGGATGGCACATATACTGAAATAGCCCAACACATATTCAACGCGAAAAAACAGATTTGATCACACGACAGAAATTTTATTTGACACACAGGCCGAAAATAGATAGGTTACCGGATCTATCAACAACGTGGATATTTCATGTGATCACTTAACGATTTGGAGAGGTGGCCGAGCGGCTGAAGGCGCCGCTCTCGAAAAGCGGTATCCCGTGACCCGGGATCGTGGGTTCAAATCCCACCCTCTCCGCCATATAACCTACCGGTATAATATTAAATAATTTGCTTTTAACATTATACCGGATTCTTATTTTTAACCTCTTGTTTTTCTATATCAATTCTTTCAATATTTCGTGCAACCAAGTAGCAGCCAAAAAATTAATACGGTATTTATATTAAAAATATTTGTAAAGTACGTCTATTGGGTGTATTTTTTAATTATGAACCGGATAATAATACGTAATAAAGCGCAAAAACAACTCGAAAAAGTGCCTGTTTATATTGCGAATAATTTTCAATTATGGGTAGGCCAAGTTGAGACAAAGGGGATTCTTGAAGTCAGAAAAATATCCGGCTACCACGACGAGCCTTTAACAGCTGGCAGAAAAGGACACCGTTCGATCCGCCTGTCAAAAGCATACAGAGCGTTCTATGTCGAACATGGTAATAATATCGTTATCGAAGTTATAGAGGTAAATAAACATGGCTACTAAAGAATATGGAAGCAAAGAGCTTGAAAGAGATTTTGGCCCTTTGACTTTTGGAAAAGCGCTATGGGCACATCGAAAATGTGAGGAAATTTCGCAAAAAGAATTTGCATTAAAACTTGGGATTTCTGCCCAAAGCCTTTGCGATATCGAAAAAGGACGAAAAATCCCCTCTCCAAGCAGAGCTGCAAAGATAGCAAAACAAATTGGGCACCCTGAAGATTATTGGATACAATTGGCATTTCAAGATATGCTCAGAAAAGAGCAGCTTGATTATAAAGTTTCGGTTGCTTGATTGTTTTTAAAAAAATTGACATATGGAATTGAGACATTGAAGAAATCAGTTGATAATGTGAGCGTGGTTGATTTTAAGGTTGACAAAAAAATAAAGAATCAATAATAACAATGCTTCTTGTTGCGGTTGCAAACAACTTGAAAACAGAGTAAAAATATTAATTTTAACTTATTGTTTTTTTAAGCTCAAAATTGGCTTAAGGGTGTTTTCAAATCCCACCCTCTCCGCCACCTGCAACCGCATGAAAAGAACTGTCCGCAGTATGTAATCACCACCTTTAAAAAAATT
>CAZQLG010000469.1:0-2436 GCA_964594105.1 uncultured Desulfococcus sp.
AAGCCACCTGTGATATGGGGTTTGCCCCGGCCTCAGCAATATGGTACCCGGAGACCGACACGGAGTAAAAATTTCGGATATTGTTCTGATTAAAATATTCCTGGATGTCGCCCATCATTTTTAAGGCAAAGTCCACAGAAAAAATACAGGTATTCTGGCCCTGGTCTTCCTTGAGAATATCCGCCTGGACGGTTCCCCGGACCTGTGACAGCACGGAAGTTTTAATCTCAATGTATTCCGGTTCGGTGGGTGTTCGTCCATTTTCGGATTTAAACTTATCCGTCTGCTGGTTTATGGCGGTATTTAAAAACATGGCCAGCATCATGGGTGCCGGTCCGTTAATTGTCATGGACACGGATGTGTTCGGGGCTGCCAGGTCAAACCCGTTATAAAGTATTTTGACATCTTCAATGCTACAGACGCTGACACCGGATGTGCCGACTTTACCGAAAATATCCGGACGCGTATCCGGGTCAAATCCATACAGGGTGACTGAATCAAATGCGGTTGACAGCCGATTGGCTTCATAATTCCCGGACAGCAGCTTAAAGCGTCGGTTGGTGCGGGCCGGGTCGCCTTCCCCGGCAAACATCCGGGTGGGATCTTCATCTGTTCGTTTTAAAGGGAACACGCCGGCGGTATAGGGAAAACAACCCGGCACGTTTTCCCGGCGCATCCATGTGTAGATTTCGCCGGGGTCCGCAAAGCCGGGAATGGCTATTTTGGGAATTCGTGTATGGGACAGTGATTCTGTATAAAGCGGGTGTCGGATCTCATTGTCCCGGACATGATAGACCAGTTCGTTTTTTGTGTAATCCGTCCGGATTCTTTCCCATTGAGCCATGATCTCGCGGGTGGATGACCCGACTTGAGACTCTGCGGCATCAACCTGTTCTTTGAGGCGGTTCATCAGGTCATTGTTTTTTTCTGATTCAGCTATTTTTCCGGAAAGCGCCGCAACAGTTTCATTGAGGTGCCAGACGCTTCTTAACGCTGCTGCCTGTTTTTTTGTCTGTTTGTGATATCCCTTTACACAATCCGCAATTTCAGAAAGATAGCGGACCCGTTCCGGTGGAACAAAAATCGTTTTTGATGTAGACACCCGGGATTTAATTTTAGGCAATTTTTCTTTGAAAGCAATGCCTGTCTTTTCCGCAATGGTTTGTAACAGGAAATCATACAGAGCGGTTACGCCATCATCATTGAACTTGGATGCAATGGTCCCAAAAACCGGCATCTCTTCCTGGGGGGTGTCCCATGTTTTCCGGTTACGCTGGACCTGCTTTTGCACATCCCGCAGGGCATCTTCGCTTCCTTCCTTGTCATACTTGTTCACTACGACAATATCCGCGTAATCCAGCATATCAATTTTTTCTAGCTGTGATGCGGCACCGTAATCGCTGGTCATAACGTAAACCGACAGGTCCGTAAAATCAAAGATCCGGGACGAGCCCTGGCCGATGCCGGCGGTTTCGGCAATAATTATGTCAAACCCGGATGCCTTTAATATATTGATGGCTTCCGGCAGTACTTCCGGCAATTCCGATCCGGATTCACGGACAGCCAGGCTTCGCATATAGACCCGGTCGGTATCAATACTGTTCATTCGTATCCGGTCGCCAAGAAGGGCGCCGCCGGTTCTTCTGCGGGATGGATCGCAGGAAATAATACCGATATGAATGTCCGGGAGGTCGTGAAGCAGTCGGATAACCAGTTCATCCGTTAAAGAGGATTTTCCGGCACCGCCGGTTCCGGTGATGCCGATGACAGGAATGGATTTATTTTTGATGTTTTCATAAAGATCTTTTCTGATATTTTTGAAACTATCGTTTTGACCGGCAATATTGTATTCCGCAGCTGAAATCAGCCGGGATACCGGGATACTATCCGTTGGCATCAGGTTCTTGAAGTCAGTTTTAGAATTGAACACAGGCAGGAAATCTATTTGTTCCATCATATGGTTGATCATTCCCTGAAGCCCCATTTTTGAACCATCGGCCGGGGAATATATTTTTGTGATCCCGTAAGCCTCAAGCTCCTTGATTTCCTTTGGAACAATGACACCACCACCACCGCCGAATATTTTAATATGGTTGGCGCCTTTTTCCTGTAGCAGGTCATACAGATATTTAAAGAACTCCATGTGACCGCCCTGATAACTGGAGATGGCAATTCCCTGAACATCTTCTTCAATCGCTGTTTTGGCGATTTCCATGACCGACCGGTTGTGCCCCAGATGAATAACTTCCGCACCGGAATCCTGTAAAATTCTTCGGATAATATTGATGGCCGCATCGTGGCCGTCAAAAAGAGCGGTCGCCGTTACTATCCGAACCGGGTGCTGAGGGGAATATATTTTAATTTCCTGGATCATTCCTTCTCCTTTGTTTGTAAGTAGGTATTACTTATTTGTATATTGAAGTCAATATATTTATT
>CAZQLG010000470.1:0-2428 GCA_964594105.1 uncultured Desulfococcus sp.
TTGCCGGTGTCAGCAACAACACCATCGCCAGTAACACCAATCCCATTCTAAAAAACGTTTTAAATCCATTTTCGCTCATTTCACCCTCCTTAAATTAAAAAAATTATCGGTTTATGCCTGTCGCCTTCACGACTCTATAATCAGGGCTCTTTTCGGCAATCTCTTCCAATGCCCGCAAAGAAGCCAATGTATCCGTCCGTTGAAGAGTTATCACAGCCCTGATCTTATAATTTAAATTTTTTTCCGACAATGCAATTTCCTGCAGTTCAGGTATCACCTGGTTTGCAAACTGTTCTACAGGTTTTGTGGTTTCAGAAAAATCAAGCTTCTGGGCTAATAAATCATATCCGGCCAGCTTTGTATCCAGAACCGTCTCTTTATAGACAAGACCGGCAGCGGCTTCAATATCAATTGTTTCCTGATTTCCAAGCGCCTGGTAAAGGCGTGTTCTTACTTCAGCATCTTCTTCCGTTGCCAGCTGGAGATGTAATACGTCTGCAATTCTTCCCGGTTCATCAATAGACGCCAGCCCCCAGGCAGTCTCGGCCCGAATATCACTGTCCGGATCATTCAAATAATCCAGCAAAAATGCGCCGGCATCTCCTTGCGAGTCTTCAACAGCCTCAATAGCCGCAAGGCGCAAGGCCGGATCAGTAGCCCTATCATTTAAAATTTGCTTAAAAAAATCACCTGTCTCGGAGATATCCCGATATCCCAGTGCCGATACAATATCTTCCCCGATCCCTTCATCTGAGGTTTCGATGCTTTGATAAGCATCTACAAGGGCGATATATGCATCCGGGCTATCAATCTGTCCCAGTGCCCCGGCAGCCTCGCCGGCCACAATTTCAGATACGGCATCCGAATTCATCATGTCGACAATCATAAAAACGGCGTCTTTATCTCCGATGGCGCCAAGACCTCTGATGGCAGCACAAACAATGCCTTCATCTTCATTATGCAAGGCAGTTATCAGTAATTCCTTTGCCCGCAAAACAGATGAATACCCAAGGCCTTCATAAATAGCGGCTTTCACGGAATTGTCCATATCCGCCTGCAGTAAAAATTTTTCAAGCGCTTTTAAAACGGTTTCATCCCCATTTTTTGCCAGGGTCCATGCCGCCTACCGACGGTCCCTGATGGAAGCCGATTCATCACTGAGCAGGGCAAGCAATGCCTCATTAGAAAGGCCTTTAAGTGATTTTTTTCCGGAAAGTATCCCGGGCAGCGCTTTCAAAATCTTTTTTGCAATAGCAGCTTTTCTCTGAACATCCACTGTGGTTAAAGCTGGTGCCGACTCTGTTGGCAAACCGTCCTGTGATAAACCCGGATGGGCATCGGATTGTTTAATATTAACAGGAGGTAGTGAGGTTGGCGCTTCGCTCTCCATGGCAAGTTTTTTATGAGAATAACGATTTCCGATATTTTCAGCATCCATCCGGTGCAAAAAAAACCCGGTCCCGATCAGCCCGAAAAGACCGGCTGCCACAACAAATGAAACAACATATCTATTCATAATAAATTGGTATAAAATGGTTTTTTATAAAATACCTGTACCAGATAATCGACAAGAGGGGAACGCATAACGATCTGTAGTGAAACAATAGTTGAGATAGCATAAAATTGCAGATAGCACCTTGAATGTCAATCCAAAACAAAACCCGTGTCCAAAACAGGTTGCCGTCCGGAAAATTAAAAAAAGATGATAAAAAATTAAGACAACAATTATCCCTAAAGGTACTGAAAGAATCATTTAAACAATGCTATTTTTTAGCCGCGCATAAAAGGCCAGTGTTTTTTCTGCCTGACAGCGCATGACAAATTTACGTTGTGCTGTACCCAACGCCCCTGTGGAAAGTTTTTGGGTCAATTGCGATGAATCCAGCAACTTTTTTAAAGCGGCAACAAAACCGGTTGGGCTCAGATCCACAAGATACCCATTTTCGGCATCTTCCACAAGCTCAGGTAAAAATTCCATATCCGGAGCAATAACCGGGACTCCGGAAAAAATCGGTGTCACATCTTGGAAAAAATCGGTGTCACATCTTGAATTGTGAGTTATATTGATGCGTCAAAAAAAATAAATTAAGGAAAAGTCATGAGCAGATCATGGAGAATAGAATTTGGCGGTGCGCTGTATCATTTGTTGTCCTGGGGGGGGATGAACAGCAGAAATATTTCGTCTTTCAGGGCAAGATTGATAAAAGAGAATGCCTTGTAAAAATTGTACAATAAAATTAAATCACAAATCAAGATGTGACACTATCTTTTCTTTCTATGTCTCCACATATTTCAATGTATTTAAGTCTTGTCCGTAGGTTATGAAATCGGTATAATATTTTTATGTTTCCGAGGGATTGAATTTATGGAATAATATTAATATTTTTGCAAAATATTCTATAACAGGATATTAAAAAAGTTATTAAAA
>CAZQLG010000471.1:0-2427 GCA_964594105.1 uncultured Desulfococcus sp.
AAATTCGAGGCGCGCAAATCCTGAGTGATGATTAGTACTTATCGTACTTTGAAGAAACGAAGAATGCAGCGCAACACAGAATTTGGATTTTTTACGAAGCCGTCAAAATTAATGGCTATAAAAAAGCCATGAAAAAAACATATCCCTGTTATTAACTTAAAGCAGCTATTTTGTAAATCAGGTCTTTCCTGATTTTTAAGGCCTAAAACCCCTAGGACATATCATCGCATAATTTTATATTTCTTTACTCCCACACATCAAAAAAATAAAATTATAGCACACTGCTTCAAATTTTTTAAGCCATCAATCGAATTTTGGCGTTGATCATCGTTTCGGCCACAATCCCTGTCGCGTAAGAAACGCGACCTACAACCCATCTCCCATGATTTCAACTTCGTAGGCCGGGATTCTTTCCCGGCGATTTTTGATGATTGACCGGAACGATGATAAACGCCCGAATTTTTTTGACATCTACTGATTCAGATCCTTGAATTTTAAAACAATCTGCTCAGAAATCTCTCCCTGCCCCAGAAATCTGCAGTCGATAATTATCCGGCCATATCTGTTATACAGCGCCTGTCGCTCATCATATAATTCCCGAAATGACTGCGTATCGGATTTGGCAATGCCACGGGTTTTAAAATTATGGATTCTTTTTTTCAATGCCTCATATTCCACCTTCAGAAAAATGACAGTGGATATGCTTTGCAGGTGCTGCATGGCCTTTTCACTGTAAACCGCACTGCCGCCGGTGGCGATGACATGCTTATCAATATTGATCTTCAAAATTTCGGATTCCTCAATCTTTCTTAAATGCAGATAACCGCTTTCATCCATAATCTGCTGAAGGGATTGCTGCTGATTAATCTGAATCAGCACATCCGTATCAATAAACCCGAACGACAAATTTTTTGCCAGAATAATGCCGATCGTGCTTTTTCCGGCACCGGGCATGCCGATTAAAGTAATATTATTTTGAAGCATTTTTTTGATAAAGTTTTTTCCATGACTCTTTCTGGTTCATCCGGGCATTGGTTAATGCAAGATAAAGGGCGCCTACCGACAATTCCGCACAATGAAATGATTCTTCAGGCAATGTTTCCAAATACGAAATCACATCTTCTGTCTTGATCTTCCATGCATTTTCCAAGGTTTTTTTTTCAACCATCTCGGCGACCGTGTTGGCACATGCGCGCGTATTCATGCACCCGTCAGTGTTAAACGAAACCCATTGAATCCGGTTATTACGAACAGTTAAAAACATTTCAATCGTATCTCCGCATTCGCCGGTGTTTTTCCCATAGCCATCCGGATTCGTAATACTTTCTGACCGGTCGGTTCGAAAGGCCATTTCCAGGTAATGATCGGAGTGTTTATTCCAAAAATCATTCATATTCGATATTCATCTCTTTCTTCAATTTCAAGATTATCAGGATGTGTCCTTATTATTGTTGCTCTCAACATTTTTATATCAGGCAAACCACCGTACCCTTATTTGGGGGGGAGAATTTTTCAGCCTGACATAATATAATTTTATTTTAATTACAAATAGTTGCAAAAATACACGCCCCTAAAATTATGAATATTATATTGACATAAAACATCTTTTCCATCTATAATTTTTATCATAAAAGCTCAAAAATTTAAAAAATTTCCGCTTCCATTTCCTATGACACGATTTTTTATCTATTAAAATCAAACATTAATTCATCTATTTCTCATTTATTTTGTTCTTTGAGAATAAAAGCCTGTTCCCTGATCTTTTAAAAAAGGAAAAGGGGGGGAGAAGTATGGGAGCCTATAAACTGGAAAAAGACCTTATTTTTTATCATGCGGATGAGCCCGGCGCAATATTTACATTCAGTGCCGGCAAGCTCATTAATAAAACAATGCTTAAAGAGACATTGAATCATCTGAAATATGACACGGAAAAGCGAGTGGATTGGGTTGAAGAGCGCAGAAAAATACCACGATTTTGAGCAATTAAAATTTACCGATCAGGGAACAGGCCGATTCAATCAGCTATTAAAAAAAACCGGGGATGACCGTGAAAAACACGATCATCCCGAAATTGCGTTTCTCCCGCCCCAAAAAGATAGCCCACAAACTTACAAAATTGTACCCCGCATTACACAAATGTAAGTATTTGGTAGCCCTCCCGGCCCTTTGTTTTTTCTGAAAATATCAATAAATCAGGCAATTAAATTTTAGGCCCGCATTATGCATTCTTTTATCCTTCTTTAATGGACAGAAATCCCATTTATTACAATTTGGTTAGTTGATCGAATAAAAAATATCAAAATTAAACAGAAATCATTTAATAATATAAATATTTAAAAACAAAGGAGGTGTTGCTAACGGATGAAAAAATTAAATTGATGGCTTCGTAAAAAGTCCAAATTCTTTGTTGCGCTGCATCCTTCGTTT
>CAZQLG010000472.1:0-2411 GCA_964594105.1 uncultured Desulfococcus sp.
AAATGGCGATAATATGCCAATGCCAATATGGGAGGTATCAAAATGGCAGATAAATACCTGGTTGAACCAGATGTCGATTTTATAAAAGAGATTAGCAAATATGGCGGAGATTCATTGAAAAAGTGCTTTCAGTGCGCAACATGTTCAGTGGCCTGCCCCATCTCGCCGGATAATAAACCATTCCCCAGAAAAGAAATGATTGCCGCTTCCTGGGGATTAAAAGATAAACTTGTGGGTAACGGTGACATTTGGCTGTGTCATAATTGCGGTGACTGCTCCACTTTGTGCCCGAGAGGGGCCAAGCCCGGGGATGTGCTGGCCGCTATTCGGATGTATGCCATTTCTTATTATGCCGGTTTCCCTGCTTTGGGAAAAATTGTTAATGACCCGAAGAAGCTCCCCTTGTTGCTAGCGATTCCGGCAGTCCTATTCCTGGTTGTTGGAATGATCTTTAAGCTGTTCGGTGTCGACTGGCTCAATTTCAACCCCCAACGGGTTTTTGAGGAGGGGGATACGGTGGGACATATTGCGCATCATATGTTTTTTAATACCTGGCTGGTGGATCTGATTTTTATTTCAGCATCTATTTTCACGATTGTCGTGTTTGCACTGGGGCTGAAACGGTTTCTTGCGGATATACATGCCAATGCATTGCTCGAAGGTAAGACGAATAAAGACAAAATTGAGCTCAAAGGGTTTTTTGCGGCATTGGTGAAAATCATCCCGACCATTGTAAAACATTCAAAATTTTCAGAATGCGGTGAGAATACGGAGCGGGCCACCCCCCACATGATGGTTTTATTCGGGTTTATCGGCTTGGCGTTTGTCACTGGTTTTTTCTTTTTGGTGTTGTACGGCGTCGGGATTCACGGCCCCTATGATGCATTGATATGGTCGCCGATTAAATTAATCGCCAACGTCAGTGGTATTGCGCTGATTATTGGGAGTTTACTGATGCTCAAAAGCCGAAGGGCAAAACTGGAAGATCAGGTGAGTACTTATAAAGACTGGTTTTTAATTGGCCTGATATGTGCCCTGGGGGTAACCGGTATGTTGACCGAGTTAACCCGGTTAGCGGATGCAGCGTTTTTGACCTATTCTATTTATTATATCCATTTGATGTGTGTGTTTATTCTGTTTATTTCTCTGCCGTTTTCAAAACTGGCCCATCTGGTTTATCGAACAACAGCCATGGCGTATAATGAATATGCCGGTAGAAAATAAACCCTTTTTTATTTAAATAGAAAGGTAAGTTATTAAAATTAAAGGAGGTTCGACGTGAGTCGGGTCTCCTTTTTTTGTTTTGTCGACCGGAATGAATTTTTTAAAATTTTGTTTGGTGGAAGTGCTTTTATTTTTGTTAAAATTATATTATTCGATTGATATTAAAAAGTTTTTCATAGTGACGGATTACCACTGTATGAAACAATAACTTATCAATTATTTCAGAATATTATGGATGAGTTACATAGAAGAAGAAGAAGAAGAATTATAGGAGACACCGTGAAGAAAAGACCCATGACACCTAGCTACATTGTTTTTTATATATTGTTTTTGCCCGATTCCTGGCGGATTCTGATGGGGATTATCTTTTCCGCGTTTTTATCTCCCCTTGCCGTAACCCCGGAGATGGGGGCTATCGCCAAGGTCTTGATCTATATCATGATTGCAACTATCGGATATAGTGGGTCCGGTATTCCGGGCCGCTGGATTTCGGGAATGTTTAAGAAGCTGATTCTGGGCGATAATTTATCGAAATAATTGACGCCGTCAATCTTGACATCCAGATATCATCAAGTTTGCGGAAGGCCTGGCGGGGATTCTGTCAGAAAATCGTCGCCTGATTCATCGTTTTTCGCCCGGGTTGTAGATCTGTCCACCGTATTTTACATAATCATTTAACACGGCCGTTGCTTTTTTCCGGCACACGTCCCGAATTACGTCAATCCCCCGGTCGGACAATGCGGCTGTCCAGTCTTTAAGCTTGGGACCTTCATCAAAGCCAATGGCCTGAGCATCTTCACCCCGTGCCCCGCATACCAGGCGGCGGACGCCTGACCAGGGGATGGCGCCGAAACACATGGCACAGGGTTCGGTGGTGGCAAACAGGTCAAAATCAAGTTTTCCGCCATTACTAATGTCATACCGGCCAAGGACTTTTTGTGCCAGGGCGATGGCCACCATTTCCGCATGAAGAATCGAACAGTTGGCAGTGGTAACCATGTTGATTCCCGGTGCAATCAGATGCCCGTCTGAATCAAAAACAGCCGCCCCAAAAGGACCGCCGGTCTGGTGGACAATATTTTTTTTTGACAGTTGAATGACAAAATCCATCCGGTCTTCGATGCCGGAAAACATCATTGAAGATTGATCGATATATGCGGCCACCCATTCAGGCAGCTGGATTGTAA
>CAZQLG010000473.1:0-2405 GCA_964594105.1 uncultured Desulfococcus sp.
CGGCCTCCGGCCAGACATATCAGCTTCGAGACGACTGGGACGTGACCTGGAAACAATATTTAACGGATTTATCCGCCCTTGTCGGAAAAAAACCAATGGGCAGCCTTCCTTATTTTATGGCATGGCGCATCGCGAATGTAACTGAAAAACTACTTACCCCCATCGGCATCCGGCCGCCGGTCACCCGGCTGGCCATCGCCGTCATGGGACGCGACAATGACGTGGATACTTCTAAAGCCCGGCAGGAGCTTGGGTGGCAGACGAAAATTTCATACCCCGAAGCCATGGAACAAATCGGTGAGTGGGTAAAAAATAATTTGTTAGCTGATTAAACAACAAAGGAGGTCCACCATGTTCTTCTTCCAGCCAGGTAACGCAAAAATAAAATTTTCACCGACCAATATTTTATTAAATACCCTGCTGCGGGTATTTGCGGCCAATTTTAATTTCCGGCCCGGGTTAAAAAAATACCTCAAAAGCGACCAGGGGTGGATCAATTTTTCCATGGGTTTTAAAACCGTTTCCGGGTCCGTAGCATCTGCGGTTATTTTTAAAAACGGCAAAGTGTCGGTATCCAAAACATTGCCTGAAAAAATCGATACCATGCTGACGTTTCATTCGGAAAACGCTGTGATCAAATTGCTGGGGGCCACACCCACAGAACAGTTATTCATGGTATTAAAAGGCCAGTTAAGCACCAAAGGAAATCAATCGTATCTCAACCTGTTCTTCTTTTTCCTGTCTTTGCTGTTAAAAAACAAACAGAAAAAACTCATGGAAAAAGAACGGACCATTTCGAAAAAAGAACTCTTAAAAAAATCACCCACCCATAAAAAAGAACTCAGCGATAATTTGCAGCAACGGTTTGCCTTTCGAATGAAAGCGGATGCCATTGATGAGAATGTAAAATTTCTGGGCGACCCGTTTTTATCCGAATTCAGCATCGATGATTTCCCCCGGGTAAAAAAATTCTTAGACATACATTTTGAAGTCAAACCCGAGGTTTGCACGGAACTGCCAAAGCTTGTCACAGACTGGCACAAGGCAAACGGCTATGAGACAGACAACAAGGGAAATCCCTGGCACCCTGTTATTCGTAAAGCAAAAGCCTATAAATATTTAATGGAAAATCGGAAACCGTTAATCAGAGAAAACGACCTCATCGCCGGGACCACAACCACAAAAGACATCGGCGTAGTGGTTTATCCGGAAGGCCACGGCACCATGATCTGGGGAGAACTCCTGACCGTCCCTCACCGGACATTAAACCCCTATGATGTGTCTGAAGAGACAATGAATATCCTTCATCATGAAATATTCCCCTATTGGGCGAACAGAAATTTCAAGGAATGGGTGCGTGAAAAATATGACAGCCCCCTGTGTCAGCAGATTGATGAGCGCTTTGCCATCTATTTTATCTGGAAATCAGTCACTATTTCCCACACCATCCCGGATTTCCCCAAGCTCCTGAGAATGGGGACCAGCGGCATCATAGAAGAAATCAAAGAAAAGCTGAAAACCGTTGATGACCATTCTGATGAAAAAAATACCCTTGAAGCCATGATGCTTTGCCTGGAAGGATTGTGCGCGTATTCAAAAAATCTGGCCGGGTTCGCGGCAAAAAAAGCGGCTATCGAACAAGATCCAAAACGAAAGGCAGAACTTGAAAACCTGGCAGCCATCTGTGATCAGGTGGTGGAAAAACCCGCCCGGACCCTGGATGAAGCGGTCAATGCCATGTGGATATCCTGGGTGGGCCTGCATATGGAAAGCACCAATGCCGGGCTGTCCCTGGGACGCCTGGACCAGTGGCTCCAACCCTATTTTGAATCAGACATGGCAAAACTTAACACCAAAGAGGAACAAACAAAATACATCAAACATGCCGTTGAACTCATCGGCTGTTTTTACATGCGCTGCACCGACCACCTGCCCCTGACCCCGGATATGGCCAACTGGGTATTTGGCGGCAGTTCCTCGGACCAGGCCATTACGTTGGGCGGCGTGACGCCGCAAGGGGATGACGGGGTCTGCGATATGACCTACATCTTTTTAAAAGTCACAGAAATGCTTTCCATCCGTGATCCCAATGTCAATGCCCGGTTTATGCCGGAGAAAAACAGTGACACCTATTTAAAGCGACTGTGCGAAGTCAACCTGATCACATCGGCCACGCCGTCCATGCACAATGACAATGAAGTCATGGCATCATTAGAAGAGTTCAATTACGAGATTGAAGATCTGCGCAACTGGTCTGCCACCGGGTGCGTGGAACCCACGTTATCCGGAAAACACATCGGCCATACCAATTTCCAGATGATGAACATGGTGGCAGCCCTTGAAATGGCATTAAACAACGGTACACATCCGCTGCTCAACTGGAAGCTCGGCCCAAACACCGGAAA
>CAZQLG010000474.1:0-2405 GCA_964594105.1 uncultured Desulfococcus sp.
TTGTTTGCAGCACAAGCGCTTTTTACAACCATCACCAATGCCAACTGGGATAATGACAGGTTTGTTGCGCTTGTCAAAGAAACATTAAAACGCAGGGATGCGCTTAAAGAAAAATTTCTGGCAGCTTATAAAGAAAAAAATGGTAAAGAGTTTGATGAAAAATTACATCATTCTGCTACCTGGTTTTCAGATGACCGGGCCGAATTTGAAGAAAAAGCAAAATTAATCGGTGTCCTTGCCACGGAAAATGAAGATGTCCGATCTCTTCGGGAACTTTTGATCATCGGTTTGAAAGGAATTGCCGCATACGCGGATCATGCCGCTATCCTGGGCGTGGAAAAAGATGAAATCTATGATTTTATCATGGAAGCCCTGGCTTCGACCACCAAAGACCTGTCTGTGGATGAAATGGTCGGGCTTGTCTTGAAGGCCGGAGAAGTTGCCGTAACGACCATGGCCGCGTTGGATGAAGCCAATACCACCGCTTATGGTCATCCTGAAATCACTGAAGTTAATATCGGGGTTGGCAGCAATCCCGGAATTTTGATCAGCGGTCATGACTTAAAAGACATGGAAGAGTTGCTCAAACAGACTGCGGGTACCGGCGTGGATGTTTACACCCACGGTGAAATGCTCCCGGCGAATAGTTATCCGGCGTTTAAAAAATATGATCATTTTGTGGGAAACTACGGAAGTTCATGGTTTCATCAAAATACGGAATTCGAATCTTTCAACGGTCCCATCCTTATGACCACAAATTGTATTATTCCCATAAAAAAAGGGAATTATCAGGACAGGATTTTTACCACCGGCATGAGCGGATATCCGGATGTGGTACATATACAGGACAGACCGGAAAACGGTTCAAAGGATTTTTCAAAGATTATCGAACTGGCCAAAAAATGCGCGCCGCCAACAGAAATTGAAACCGGAAAGATAGTCGCCGGGTTTGCACACAACCAGGTTTTAGCGCTGGCTGACAAGGTGGTTGATGCGGTAAAATCAGGGGCGATCAAACGTTTTGTGGTTATGGCCGGATGCGACGGACGGCAGAAATCAAGAAGCTATTTCACTGAAGTTGCTGAAAACCTGCCTAAAGATACCGTAATCCTGACAGCCGGGTGTGCGAAATATCGCTATAACAAGCTTGATCTTGGCGATATCGGTGGAATTCCCCGGGTGCTTGACGCAGGCCAGTGCAACGATTGCTATTCTCTTGTGGTAATTGCTTTAAAACTCAAAGAGGTGTTTGGCCTTGAAGATATCAATGAACTGCCCATATCATACGACATCGCATGGTATGAGCAAAAAGCCGTTGCGGTGCTTCTGGCGCTGCTGTTTCTAAATGTCAAGGGAATCCGTCTGGGACCGACCCTGCCGGCGTTCGTATCCCCAACCGTTCTCAATGTTCTGGTGGACAAGTTCGATATCAAACCGATCGGCACCGTCACTGAGGATATCGCGGCGATGATGGCCGGGAAATAGTGCCATCATGTAAAAAAAATATTCATTAAATAGTCTCTTGAAAAGGAGGTGTAGATATGCTGAAAAAAGTAGCTGTATTTGAAGAAAACGATTTTGATGAAAAAAGATTCAAGCGGCTGATTGTGCATGAATCACCGTATTTTAAGATATTGAATTTTAATTTTAAGGCCGGCCAGGAACTGCCTATCCATGCCCATGATATTGAAGGACAGCTGAGTATCGCCATCCTTTCGGGCACCGGGGAATTTCTCGGAAAAGACAATGCCCGGATTTCCGCATCACCCGGTGATGTTCTGATTTCTGATATCAACGAACCTCATGGTGTTTATGCAGAGACTGATCTGCGGGTGCTGGTGACCATTGCCCCACCCATATGATTTCTTAGTATAACGATAACCTGAACAAAAAACTCCCCGTAGCTTGCTGCGGGGAGTTTTTTGCTTTATCTGCTGAAATTTTGTTTTGATAATAGCCGCTTCTCATCCTCAAAACAGTTAGCCTGAAACTTGTCAAATATCCTTGAATAAGATTATAAAAAATGTGATAGTTTAAAAGTATTTATAATATGAGTTTATTGCTGGATATTCAGAATTTTAGTATCTCAATTTGCCATGTGGCACGCTGCGCGGATAAAAAAGGCGAAAATGTCGATGATTTTCAATGTAATTCCACAGGACATGATTGTCCGTTACGTGATGTGGAATGTATTTGCCCGTCTATCGGAAGCATGAAAGACTGTCTGGTGGATTCCGGTATCCTGTCTGAAAAGATTTCAGATCTTATCGTAGGCGCAAAAAATCCGGTGGACTCTACCCTTGAACTATCCTATGAAAAACAAATCGGTTCAATTGTTGTCGGGCCGTCGGGCCATTGTGCCGTTTTTGGAAGAAGTCATTTCCGGCCGCTACAGCCAGAAAATG
>CAZQLG010000475.1:0-2392 GCA_964594105.1 uncultured Desulfococcus sp.
ATGATTAGTACTTATCGTACTTTGAAAAAACGAAGAATGCAGCGCAACGCAGAAGTTGGACTTTTTACGAAGCCATCACTTTTCAATGTGAGCGGCAATTAGTTCACCCAAATCAATGGCTTCCATCTTACCTTCCAGGCCAGCCACCTTAATGGCATCTTCCATATTGATCAGGCAAAATGGACATGCGGTGACAATCACGTTGGCACCGGCTTCCTGCGCCTGCTTCACCCGGACAACCCCCATTCTTTCTTCTTCTTCCGGTTCATAGAAAAGCATTAATCCGCCGCCGCCGCAACAGAATGAGCGGTCACGATTTTTTAACATTTCCACGCGCGTGATACCGGGAATCGCGTCAATGGCGTCCCGGGGATCTTCATACACCCCGTTATGTCGCCCAAGATAGCAGGGGTCATGATACGTGAATACTTTATCCTGCTCTTCCTCGCTGACACCTTTGAGTTTGAGTTTACCGGAGGAAACCGCTTTTACAATTACCTGACTGATATGTTCCACCGGCGGCATATCCGTGTATTCATTTTTCAATGAATTAAACGCATGGGGATCTGCGGTCACGATCTTTTTCACACCGGAGTTTTTTATTGCTTTGGTGTTGTGATCTTTAAGGGACTGGTACAACATTTCTTCGCCAAATCGCTTGACTTCATTACCGCTGTCTTTTTCTTCCTTGCCCAAAATACCAAAATCAATGCCGGCGCTGTAAAGAATTTTCGATGTTGCCCTTGCCACTTCCTGCATGCGGTCATCAAAAGAACACACCGAGTCAACAAAATACAAAGTTTCCGCAGTTGTTTTTTTATCAAGGATTTTGACTTCACAGTCTTCCAGTTCCTTGGTCCAGTCCGCCCTCTTTTTCTCCATCTTCCCATAGGGATTTCCGCGTTTTTCAAGAGAAGATAAGGGTTTCTGCAAGGACTGGGGCACATTTCCGTCATCCACCAGTCCCCGCCGCATATCCACAATCTTATTAATATATTCTATTCCAATGGGACATTCCTGTTCACACGCGCCGCAGGTAGTGCAGGACCAGATTTCATCTTCAGAATAAATGCCCCCTTCCCCGATCAACGGTTCCTGGGCACCAAAACCACCCTTCAAAGGAAAATGAGAGAAGGCATAATCCCTGCCTTTGAGAGAAATAAATCGCGGAGACAGGGGCCGTTTCACACGGTTTGCGGGACATTGATCCGAACATCGGCCACAGTCGGCACAGGTATAAAAGTCCAGAATATCCTTCCAGGTAAAATCTGAAAACTTTTTCACGCCAAAGGATTCCAGGCTATCGAGTTCTTCATCAGACACGCCATACCGGACCGGACGCACATTGCCACGATCCAAACGCATAAAGTAAACATTAAACAAGGAAGTAATTACATGAAAATGTTTCCCCATGGGCAGAAAACACAGAAAAAAGAAAAAAGTCAGGTCATGCATATAATAGGATACAATATGCAGCGCCTGGAGTGTTGTCGATGACCCATTTGAAAAAACAATCTTAAAAAACCAGGCCAACGTCAGCGGTGCCAAAAATGTTGCTTCATGCCCTGCCTGAGTTTCAGCGGCAACCAGACATGCTTCATAAAGACTTTCTGAAATCATCAGCGTCCCGATGATCACTAAAACAAAAATAGCTTCATTGGTATGGTCATGCCCGTATGATTCCGGATAATGATATCTGGCCGGCCGGACAATCCCCCGGCGAACGGCGGCGACCACTACAGCAAAAAAAACGGCGGTTGCCGCATAATCTTTAAAAAAATAATAAATATCACCAATAACACCGCCCAGACCCGGCATATGAAATCCGTCGCTGATACCGGCAATGACCAGTTCTGATGAACGAACCGAGAGAATCAAAAAACCAAAGAAAATAATCATATGCAGTACGCCCGCCACCATATAACGCGGATGTCGGTACTGGCCCAGCCAGATTTTTAATACATTAAGAACTCTATCCTTGGGTCGGTCAAACCGAAAATCCGGATTGGCCATTACCAATGGCGCAACGCGTCTGGCCATAATATAAGTGAACAGCCCCACGCCAACAATCGGTATCAACACCGAAAATAATACCGTTGGCATAAAACCAAAGAGTTTAAACAACGCCGGAGAAATCAATACAGGTTCCATGATTTAATCCCTTTCTCCCTTCATCATAGTTATGAAAATAATAAGAATCTCTTCAATTCTTGATTAAAATAATGATTAAAATAATGACACATTCACATTAAAGAACAACATGAATGAACGTTCATTCGTAGTGGAAAAATAAAACCCCGTCAAGAAGAAATTATTGCCGCCGAATTTCAGATAGTTAAGAATATTGATAGCCTCGTAAAAAGAACCCGGATGGCTAAGTTAAAAGTTCCAT
>CAZQLG010000476.1:0-2390 GCA_964594105.1 uncultured Desulfococcus sp.
AATGTCACCCACGGAAGTTCCGCCGTATTTTTGTACAATAAGTGCCATTTTTACCTCTTATGCGTTTCAAATGTTTTTTTGAGGCGTTTTACCAAAATTTTTTTTTCCCGTCCATAGAAAAATAAAATAAATTTTCGGGTCAAATCATCCACCGTGCTGATTGACACTGCCAGGTTTTCTTTTAGTTCTCCCGGGGCCAGCCGGTCCGCCCATTCAACGACAATGACGCCGTTTGTATCATAAAATTCTTCAAAACCGATATCAAACAATTCAGCGGCGCCCGATATTCCGCCGGAAATTCGGTAAAGGTCGGCATGAAAAAGCGCCAGGCGCCCGGGATATTCGTTGACAATGGTGTACGTGGGGCTTGTGATGATGTAATCAGAAGGCACATCCAGCCCATTAGCAAGGCCCTGAACAAATACGGTTTTTCCTGCCCCCAGGTCGCCGGACAGGGAAATGGTCATTTTTTGATCGATGGATTGACCAATAATTTTACCGAGCAATCGGGTTTCATGCGGTGAGGTAGTTGTTATTTCAATGGGTTCGGTCATTTGTCCGCCGGCGTGAAAATCATAAGCGTTCCATCTGTGGGGAGCGGTAAACGTGCGGTGATTGAAATGCGGTTTGACCGGTAAGCCCGCTGATGGTTTCCGGAAGATTGTCCATAACATCTGAGGCAATGTACCCGTAGGGGCCTTTTGAAGCCGCCAGCGTATCGGCGGCATGGCCGTGAAGAAAAACAGCCAGTTGAGCAGTTTCCTGTGGTGAATATCCCTGTGATAAAAAGCCGGCAATCATTCCGGTCAGCACATCCCCCATACCGGCGGATGCCATACCCGGGTTGCCGGTGGGATTGATATATATGTGACCGTCCGGGTGGGCGATCAGGGTGCGGGCACCTTTCAGAACAAGGTGAACATTATAGGTTTCGGCAAATTTTTTAGCAATAGCCATGCGGTTTTCCTGAACCTCTTTTGGGGTTGTGCCTGCCAGACGGGCCATCTCACCAGGATGCGGGGTTAATATGATTTCTGATTGTCGTTTAAGTAAGATATCCGGATTGTCTGCCAGGTTGTTTAATCCGTCCGCATCAATGATCATCGGCAGCGGACATTCCTGAATCAGTCGGTGTATAAGTGCCTTTGTTTTTTTATCCGTTCCCAGGCCCGGCCCTAAAGCCAAACATTTTTTGCCGGCCAGCAGTCCCTTTATTGTCTCAATGGATTGGTCTGTGTGCATCCCTGTTTCTGTTTCCGGCAGCGGTACGGTCATCACTTCCAGGGCCAAGGATTCGACAATCAGGTTTAAGCTTTTGGGGATGCCCAAGGTGACGAGCCCTGCGCCGGTGCGGAGTGCGGACATGGCCGTCAGGGCAGCGGCCCCGGTTTTTCCGGGTGATCCGGCAATCACCAACACATGCCCGGTACCGCCTTTGTGGATATCACAGGCCCGGGGTTTGATCAGTGATGTTGTCGTTTCTTTTGATATTAAGTGATGGTGGGGCGGCACATTTTCGACAATATGCGGCGGAATGCCGATATCTATTATATGGAGTTCCCCGGTATAATCAGCCCCCGGAAGCTGGATGTGCCCGATTTTGGCAAATGCAAATGTAACGGTAACATCTGCCCGGATACAGGTGCCGCAGGGTTTTGCCAAATCCGTGTGCAGACCGGAAGGAATATCCACGGCAAAAACCGGCCGGTTTAATTGGTTGATAAAATCGATGACTGATTTGAAAACGCCTTTAACTTCAGAATTTAAACCTGTGCCGAAAATGGCGTCCACCCAGAGTTGATGGTGGGCCATTTCTGTTTTAACCTGATTCAAACCGTTTTCATCTGTTATTTCTTTGACAGGAATGCCCAGCACTGCCAGCAGGTTGAAATTGGCCGCCGCATCCCCGGAAAGTCGACGGCTTTCGGATAACAGGTAAACCGTAACCGGAACCCCGGCATGGGCCAGGTAGCGGGCAATGACGAATCCATCACCGCCGTTATTGCCGCGACCGGCAGCAATGGCAACGTGTTTGGAAGAAATGTCCGTTAAAGGATCTATGAATTTTTCCATCAGCACCCGGGCAGCGCCGCGCCCTGCATTTTCCATTAAAACGCGTCCGGGCAGGCCAAATAATTCAATGGTCTGGCGATCCATTTCTCTTATTTCATCAGCGGTTACTATATGCATTTTTTTATTTTATCCATAAAAGAAAAATTTATTTTACCACAGAGGTCACAGAGCACACGGAGAAAAAGAGATTGTTTTTATTTTACTTCTCTGTGCTCTCTGTGTGCTCTGTGGTTAATTTTTTTTACAAATCCAACGAATTTAATTTCCTTGGTTTTTATATAAAAATGTTGAGCAAAGCGAAATCCATATTCGACGTT
>CAZQLG010000477.1:0-2389 GCA_964594105.1 uncultured Desulfococcus sp.
ATTTCAGTTTTTCGTGGGCCGCAACATTAGACAGGCATAAAGAAATTTTCATCATCAATTGTTCAAGAAAGGACGTATCCATATCCGGTTCAAACCGCGTGGCTTCATGATCCCATTGGTTCAGGCTGCCGACGATTTCACCGTCAATATAGACCGGGGCGATTGCAATGGAGCCTGTGAGGTATTTATTCTCTTTAGGCAGAAAAACAGTCCATGGTTCAAATGAGTTATTATACAGGCGCGGTGTTGAAATATTTCCAAAAACAGCGTTAAAATCTGACCGGTCGATGAATTTTGTTTTCTCAATAATTATTTTTGAATCAATTAACGGGTTGATCAGGCTTGCCAGGCTGCTTTTTTTGATGACTGACAGCCATACATAGGGGACATTGAATATATTGCCCATTTCAGTGAGAAGGATTTCAAAAAAATCCTGGAAATTGAGAATTGAAAGAATTTTTGATTCTAATTCATGAAATTTGCGTTGAATATTCTCGTTTTCGTTGAGTCGAGCCAGAATTAATTCAATTCTATCCATCTTTGCTTCTTCCAAGTGTTTCGATCTCTCCGGATGAGAAAGACTGTTCATCTCTATTTTACTGTTTAAAGATTCTGCCGGAATACGTGTTCTTTTTTTCAGCCGGGTTATCAAATGATCCATAGCACTCCTTCTTTAGCAGGATTTAAAAATAAATTAAATATTAAATCAGTATCATTAAGAATAAGAAGCAAAACCAAAGCCAAAGGGGTTTCAAGTCATGCGCAACTGGACTGGTGGTTTTGTTTTTCGGATTTTATTGGCCTGAAGCTTCTTTTACCGGCGTGGTTAATAAATTGATTAAATGAACAATTTTAGAAGGTTGGACAGGAAAATAAAGATGAACGGTTTAGGGAAAAATTTAAAATTATGATGATGTTATATTATCACAAAAGTTAGAAGGCGTATATTTGTGTGTACAAGTAATTTGTGATAAAAATTACAAATGTAAACAAAAGTATACAGGTGGGCTGCTGATAATTATGTAATCTTTATTTTAAAACCAGCAGTTCCATGAATTTTCCTTGCCCCATTCGTCGGGAAATCACATACGTGATTCTGCCAATGAGAATATCTCAATTCCAATAATTTTTTTGTTCATTCCGTTTCCGTCTCAAAAATTTGAATATCTGGTTATCCATTTCACTCAAGTAGGGTGCGTTTTACGCACCATATAAAAACTATCCGCTTTGTAATGGTGCATGGAATGCACCCTACATTTTAGCAAAGTGAAATTTTTCGGCTCAACTTAATCGATGTAGATATCCAGACTTGTATATTTTAAAAAGATGGGATCGTGTAAATAATGAATATAGTCTTCAATAAAAAGCCTCCTTTTTTATTGTAATATTTTGATTTTATATGTAAAAAAATATATTAGATTCTTTTTATCGAAAGTCTGTTTGATATGATTGATTTATTTGCAGAATATTAATCCTTCTGGGCAGGAATCATATATAATATGGAGGTGTTATGAAAACGCGAATTACCGACCTTTTTGGAATCAAATATCCGATCCAGTGCGGCGGCATGCTCTGGATTGCCAAGCCCGAACTTGCTGCAGCCATCAGCAACACCGGTGCCATGGGCAACCTGACTTCCGGAAATTATAATTCCGCAGATGAGTTTCGAACAGCTGTCGATGCAACCCGGGAGCTGACGGACAAACCATTTATCGTTAATATCACCACCATGCCCTCCATTCGTCTGCCCATTGAACTGCTACAGGATTTTTTCCGGGTCTGTTGTGAAAAAAAAGTGACTGCCATTGAAATCGCCGGTGCGCCGGTGGATACGTTTCTGGGCAAGGAATTTATTCCCATGGCCAAAGATGCCGGTGTGAAGGTGCTGCATAAAGTCGGAACCGTCAAACACGCCGTGCATGCTGAAAAAGTTGGATATGATGCCATCACCATGGCCGGTTTTGAAGAAGGCGGATTTCCCCATAAAGATAATGTTTCGACCATGGTACTGGTGCCGAAAGTAAGAGAGACTGTGAGTATTCCGGTGATGGCGGCGGGTGGTATGGCAGACGGCAAAAGCCTGGCCGCCGCCCTTGCCCTGGGTGCGGACGGTATCATGATGGCCACCCGGTTTTTGGCCACCAAAGAAAGTGGCATCCATCCCAATATATATAAGGTGCTGATGGAAAAAACCGAAGCCGACACATCCCTTCAGTTGCAGACATTGCTGGCCGGATTCGGGCTCCAGGTCCGGGCGCTTCGAAATGAAATCATGGAACGGGTGGCAAAGGTTGAAGAAGCAGGCGGTGATCTGGGAGAACTGCTGCCCCTGATTTCCGGTGAGCGGGCAAAGCAGGTCTGGAAAGAGGGGAATGCCGAAGAAGCCATG
>CAZQLG010000478.1:0-2386 GCA_964594105.1 uncultured Desulfococcus sp.
AGACCAATGAAACATGGGAAATCCTTATGATGTATTTCAATGGTATTGCGTAAGTGACTGTGCAGATCTGGATAACATCACCTTTGTAATGTTACCCGGCCAAATGTGCGTCTTAATGTCTTATACTGATATGTTGGAGATAGCGCAGATTTCATAATAGAGATTTTGCATGTGATATACAAAAGAAATCACATATTTTAGCCTCAAAACAACACCCACAACATCTTGTAATGCCACTGATACTTATTTTCGGTATTGTTGATTTTTGGCTTATGGGCGGAACTCGCGAATAGGATAATTAATCATGAGTCCGTTCAATCGTCATAGACTTCCAGATGTATCCGGAAGGTGCCGACCGTAGCAAACCAACTCCGTTGAAGGTCAAAGAAGTAGCCTTTCTCAACGGGCCTCGGATTGATTGATGCCTAAATACGGTCTATTTCTGTTTCAGGTATTTACTGACCGCATCGCCTGCGTTACCTTTGAATTCAAAATGTGCAACACCTATAGCTTTCATGGCATCGACCATTTTTTTGCCAAAGGACTGAGCTGCTATCACATTGACCCCTTTCTGTGCCAAAAAATTAACAACCAGTGGCCCCGCTCCTCCGCCTACCTTTTTATGCGGATTGTTTATTGCCTCGACAAATTTCCCGTTGCCGTCAAAAATGAGAAAGCCAGAACTACGTGCGGCAACACTGCTAACAGCGGAGGATACGGTTTTTCCGTCTGATGCAACGGCGATTTTTATCATATCCGCGGAAACTGTGGACACTGCAAAAGACACTACTAAAAAAACCAGTAGGCTAAAAATAACTATTTTTTTCATAATATTTTCTCCTATAAATAACTCCGTGTTTTTAAGAATGGTTATAGGTTCCATCTGGTCATCCTTTCAAGAGTTTGATTATAGTATAATTTAAAACCGTCTCTTATTTGATCCCTAACTCTGTCCACTTCCCTTTTAAACACTACATATAGATACTTGCATTATTGTTAATTTACGTTAAACTCAACAATCGTATAGCTATTTGAAACTGGGAAAACTGACGATAGAAGCGGACGCAATGGTGCAGTGGATAGACGGTTCTGGACAGATTTTAGTCCGCTTGAAATAAAAGTATACGATATCAAGAAATAATGAAAAACAGAACGCTGAAATCGTGTAATAGCTCGCCATAATCTGAATTGGATCACGATATTATTTTTTTATCCCCTAAAAAATATTCACCTGACTGTAAATAGATAGCAGGTATATGCAAACGGAGTACGCGTGTGATTAGACATGGCTATTTGCAACGCTACGCATAACCGGCTGGCAATGGAGCGGAATTGCCAGTCCGAGTTAATGCGTTTGTTAGCAGCCAATTGCTACCTGATTACCCTAGCGCCACATCAAGAATCATCATTACTGAAAATCCAATCATTGTTGTCATGGTTACTAAATCGATGTTTTCATTTTTTCTTTGGGATTCGGGGATTAATTCTTCAACAACGACAAAAATCATTGCCCCTGCAGCAAAGCACAGGGCGTATGGTAAAATGTATTGCATTTTTAATACAAAAAAAGCCCCGATAACTCCTGCGATAGGTTCAACAATGCCTGAAGCTTGGCCCATAAAGAAACTTTTTCCTTGACTCATCCCTTCCCGTCGAAGGGGCATTGACACCGCTGTCCCTTCTGGGAAATTTTGAATTCCGATTCCGATTGCTAATGCAATAGCACCTCCAATTGTTGCTGAGGGAAGATTAGCCGCTACAGCCCCAAAAGCTACACCAACAGCAAGGCCCTCAGGAATATTGTGAAGTGTTATAGCAAGCACCAAAAGGGTACTCCGTTGCCATGAAGTTTTAACGCCTTCGCTTTTGTCAATGCTGAGACCAAGATGTAAATGTGGAAGAAATTTATCAACTAATCTCATAAAAATCCCGCCACCCATAAAACCAATTGTTGCTGTTAACCATGGAATTTGATTCATCTGTTCAGCCATCTCTATTCCAGGTGCAAGTAGAGACCAAAAACTTGCGGCAATCATTACACCTGCTGCAAAGCCAAGCAGTGAATCCATAAGTTCCTGGTTTACATCTTTTTTTAAAAATACAAGGCCAGCACCAGCGGCAGTTATTCCCCAAGTGAAGAGTGTTGCAATAAAAGCCTGTGTTATAGGATTGTACTGCTGTAAAAAATTAATCATTTTTCCCCTAAGTTTCTTTTTAAAAATTAAATTCTAACATGATTGGCACATCCATTTTTCTGCTAACATTGAGTTAAGCGGCGGGCTTTGCCCGTCCGCTTGAACGCCGAGTTATATGTACTTCTTGTGCCGATAGCAGTAAACTATTTCGCCTTTCCCTGATTTGCAACTGCGGACATCGCGTCCTTGAT
>CAZQLG010000479.1:0-2376 GCA_964594105.1 uncultured Desulfococcus sp.
ACGCGCAGGAATTAAAGATGCGCAATCCGGATATTTCCCTGGGGTATTCATTTGTTATTATGTGGGAAGGGTTAAATTTTAACGGGAACGCCCTTGAACCCAATATCCATGAAATGAGTGAAGCCGTAAGCCTGGCATCAAGATACCAATTTGATTATATTTCCTTTAAACCATGCCTGATACGGCTTCCCGATTCCAAAACGGAAACGCTTTTAGATAGTGTTGACCAGGAAAAAGAACAACGCATCATAGCGGCGGTTAAAAAAAATCTTCATAATGCCAAAAATGCTGCGGGAAACACTATCAAAGTCCTTGAAAGTGTCAATTTAATTGCAATGTTGAACAACAAGGTACATGAGTTGAAAAAGCAGCCCAAAATATGTCATATGCAGGTTTTTAACACGGTGGTCGCACCGTCCGGTATTTTTCACTGCCCGGCGTTTCGGGGGGGCGAAAACGCCAAACTCGCAGAATCCAATGGGTATGCAGGAAACGAAAAATTTGATGAAACATTACAGCGCCTGGCGCATTCGATTACCGCCTTTAATGCTGAAAAGGAGTGCAACCGTATCGCATGTTTTTATAACCATGTAAACTGGTGGGTGGAAAATTTTATACATTCAGACAAGCGCGTGGAGGACATAGAGGAAGTTGAAGACGACAATTTTTTCTTCTAAAAATTCCAGAACAGTCAGGCCAATATGGCGTAAATGCCTATGAATGGACGTTCGGCAAAAATTATCGGTGATGGCGGCGGCATTTTCACAGCCGGGCATGACATTCAAACGCCTTTTCACGTATCCGTTCAAACCCCTGACCAGTGCGTGGAATTGACCTGCCACGGGATTCTGCGAAATCTTCCCGGCAAACGGCTGGTTTGTGCCGGCACTTACGGTGATCAGCCGGTTGTCATCAAGTTTTTTCTGGATTCGCGGCGGGCGAAAAAGCACAGTATTCGTGAAGAACGCGGGATTCTCGCGTTAAAAGCCTCGAATATTCTCAGTCCCAACCTGCTTTTTAAAGGCATTCTCCCTTTTACAAGGACCCGGGTTCTGGTCTTTCAACGAATTCATTCGGCTGTTGATTTTGCAGATGCCTGGGATCAGGCCGCCACGGATATTCGGCGCGCCGGGCTTCTGGGCAAAATTATTTCTGCCATGGCGAATCTGCATCAATCGGGGCTTGCCCATAATGATGTGCATTGGGGAAATTTCATGGTCTCCGGCACCGAAATCTACGCCATTGATGGCGCGGCAATGGATCTGCGTCACCGGGGCCGGCCCCTTTCTGAAGCCCGAAGCATTAAAAATCTGAGCGCGTTTTTTGCCCAGATGGGTCCGCAATTTGATCATTTGCTGCCGGATGCGGTTAAAATTTATCTAAAAAATTGGTCTTGGCCGGAAAGCAGCGGATTGTCACACCGGTTGAACCGACAGCTCCGCATGGAACGCAGGAAACGAGAAAAAAAATATCTGAAAAAAATCTATCGGGAATCTTCGGCCTATGTCTGCCAAAAGACATGGAAGCGGTTTCGGGTCTGTGACCGCAGCCGGCATACGGAAAACATGCAGCACTTTCTCGATAATCCGGATGCCTTTATCCCTGCGGACAGATTGCTCAAAGACGGCAATTCGTCCACAGTGGCACGGGTGGAAGTAGACCATCGTTCCCTGGTGGTAAAACGGTATAATATGAAAAGTTTCTGGCATGCCCTCAGGCGGTGTCCCCGTCCCAGCCGGGCCTGGCATTCCTGGGGCAGTGCTCACCGGCTGAATCTGCACGGAATCTCAACGCCCCGACCCGTTGCGTTTATAGAAAACCGGTGGGGTCCGTTTCGGTCCAAAGCCTATTTCATCACCGAGTATGCGCCGGGCGTTGATGCATACCACTGGTTTCATTCCGGCAAAGGCGATGCGGCCACCGAGCGAAAAATTCTTGAAAAGTTCGGCCGACTGATGCAGCGGTTCCAGGATGGATTGATTACCCACGGGGATTTAAAAGCCACGAATTTTATTTTTTCAGACGGGGAACTCATGGTCATCGATCTGGATGCCATGCGGTCTCATCGGTGGGCTGGCCCTATCTTCCGGCGAAAATTTCGAAAGGACTGCCGCCGCCTGATGCAAAATTGGAAGGATTTGCCGGAAATATACAAAATGTTTCGAGATCAAATTGATATAATAAGAGACTGAGCATTAGATAAATTTTTGTAAGCATTCACAGGGCACCGCATCTGCTTTGTTGCCGAGCACTTGAAGTACAAAAGACTGAGCATTAGATAAATTTTTTGTAGACGTCTTCTTCTTCCAAAGAAGACGTCTACACGCCGATTGTTCAAGTTGGTGCCTATGCCAACACAGTTCGCAGGCGGTTGAT
>CAZQLG010000480.1:0-2373 GCA_964594105.1 uncultured Desulfococcus sp.
CTGAACTGCCGGATATTTCCAATCGAAACATCAAAGTTGAAGTGGAAAACTGCCTGTCTGAATTATCCAAAAGAGATTTTGAAGTCATAACAACTGCCACCACGCACCCCGAACTCGATTTGCCGGCTTTCTATTCAATGGTTCCTGGCGCTCACTTCAGGGAACGGGCGTCTGGAACGAGTGTCGGCATGTTCTCCTGCAAATTAATTGTTGAAAAAAATCCCCCGGAAAAAGCCATTGAACAGCTTGCCCAAATAGATAAAACCCTGCCCAATACCTATTACATTAAATTTTATCTCGGCACCTGTCACCTGGCATTAGAAAATACGGAAACAGCTTACTGTTTATTTGCCCATGCCCTTGAACTCAATCCGGACAAACAGGATATTCCCAGCATTTATTCCTATATGGGGGTCTGCTTAAAGGATATGGGCGATTACAAGGGTGCGTTGGATGTTCTTAAAAAAGGTGAGGCGTATGACCAGGAGCGGACGGATATTTATAACCTGATGGGGTTCTGTTATTTCATGCAAAAACAGCATGAAAAGGCCATTGCCGCATTCAAAAAAGTCATTGCCTTGAATCCGTCGTCTGCGATTGATTATGCCAACATCGCATCTAATTACCGGGATATGGGGGATACGGATAACGCGATTGCCTATTACCAAATCGCACTCAGTATTGATTCGTCTATTGATTTTGCGAGGACGAATCTGGAAAAACTGGTTGGGGGAAAATAGGGACGCTGTAATATTTAAATCCACAGATAACAAACTGTTTTTTCTCTTTTACTTTTCTTGATGGGCAAAATTTTTGCTGAATGTCCAAAAAATATATGCATTCCAACGGAGCACCGTTGGAACAAAAAAACTGAGAATTACAGTGATGGCCCGGCCCATATGCCCTGCATAAAGCCTTTTGTTTATTGAAAGGATATTTATTGTATAATTTCAGATAATTTTATATCGCTTTTTAATAACTGATTTACGACGGTTTGGATATCGATATTCTTCCTGTTAGCGATCTTTCCCACGAATTCCAGAACGTCATCATCTAAATACACTGGAAGATTCAACTTGATATTGTTGCGAAAAAACTTTCCTCTTTCGCCTTTAAAAAAATCATATTCTTCTTTCATACCATTATTCCTTATATTACTTGGTTTCTCTTTTGCATTATATCCTACTTTTCTTTGACGGGCAAGAAAATGAACAATTTAAAGGAGAAGGAAGCATTTTTCCATAAATCCATTGGTTCTCATGGCGGGATCAAAACTCGTAGAACCGTTGGAACGAGAAATATTTTAATTTGACTCTTTTTGCAGAAGGCCCTATATTGGGAACATAATTCAAGGACTAAAATAGTCCCAGAAAGGCGGGCTTATGTTACAGGCAAAATTTAGCGTTAAAGAGACACAATCGCAATTTTTGAATAATTTTAAAAAATACGGGTTTAAAGATAAAAGCGCCATGCTCAGAACGGCTATTGACCACTATAAAAACAACCTGGAAATCGAAAATTTAAAAAAATCCGCTGATTTATATTCTAAAATCTATCTTGAAGATGATGACCTGAAAGAATTGACTGAAACGGCCGTTTCGGGATGGCCGGAATGAGGACATTAAAAAGAGGTATGGTTATCGATGTTAACCTTGATCCGACATTTGGTTCGGAAACAGGGAAAATCAGACCGTGCGTTATCGTTACGAATGATATTTATAATGAAAGAGTTCCTGTTATTCAGGTTGTGCCAATTACCGAATGGAGTGGGAAAAAATCCCTGATAAAAACCAATATTGAACTTTTTCCATCAAAAAACAATGGTCTGATAAAAAAATCAATCGCCGATTGCCTCCAGACGCGCCCTATTGATCATCGTCATCGACTGGTTAAAATTCGGGGAAATCTGTCTGCTGATAAAATCAGTGAAATTAACCAGGCGTTAAAAGTCGTGTTTGAATTAAATGGATAGCAGGGGGATTGTGCCCTCAAAATTGTTTATCATCTGATTTTCAATCACAGGCTTTATTCGAAGAATTGCTTTTTTTGTATCTTTCAGACGTTCTGTAGCCAGTTTTTTCCAACTATCCCAATCTCCTTCGTATGAATTAAGTGAAACGGCTTCAAAGTAACCACAGTTTTTGTAAATCCTGAAATGGTTTTTCTCTTTTACTTTTCTTGATGGGCAAGAAAAGTAACAAAAGAACCCACCCTGCAACACTTTTCCCTCGATCCACCGGTTTTCATGGCGGGATCAAAAACTCGCTGAGAAATTGCTGCCAATGCGACCTTGCTTTTTAATCCTTTGCTGTATATTTTCCGTTTCAAAATAGATCCCTTTCTGGTTTTTGGACTGTTATATTTTATCTTAAC
>CAZQLG010000481.1:0-2366 GCA_964594105.1 uncultured Desulfococcus sp.
CTTCGCTTCTTACCAGTTTTAATGCAAGATCTTCTTCCATGAGTTTTGCAAGAGATGAGAATAATTTTTCTTCGTCAGCCTGGGTTTTCGCGACAATTGCATAAGTGATAATACCATCGATCGGTTCCGCCGCTTTGGCCCGCAGTTTTTTACCGGGATCACATAATGTATCGCCGGTGGTGGTGTCCTTTAATTTTGCAACCGCGACAATGTCACCCGGGCCTGCGCCGGTAATTGTTTTTTGTTCTTTTCCGATAATTTTAAGCAGCTGGCTGAATCGTTCTTTGGCTTCTTTGTTGGGATTGTAAAAATTGCCGTCACTGCCAAGTTTACCGGTCAGCACTTTAATTAATGTCAGGCGACCGGCAAATGGGTCTGCAATTGTTTTAAAAACAACGCCTAAAAAGGGATCATCAGGATTGGGGGTTATTTCGACTTCTTTGTCAGTACCGTCTTCAAAAGCAATTTTTATCCCGGCATTTAAAGGCGACGGCATGGCATCGACAATAAAATTACAAAGCAGGTCAGTGCCGATATTATTAATTGCAGATCCGCATAAAACCGGAACAAAGGTTCGGTTTGAAGTTCCTTTAAGCAAAGCATTTTTTAGATCTTCGGCAGACAGGTCTTCGCCTTCAAGATATTTTTCAACCAATTCATCATCTGCTTCGGCAATATTTTCTACCAGAGACTCATGTTCGGAATCAACGATTTCCTGCATATCCGGCGGGATGTCGCAGGGAGTGGCTTTGCCGTTTTCATAGGTATAGGCTTTCTTTGAAAGGAGATCAACGATTCCTTTAAAATCATCTTCCTTGCCAATGGGAAGCTGAAGAATAATCGGTTTGGGATCAAAAATTTCAACCGCATCATCAAATGCCCGTTGAAAATCTGCTCTTTCTCTGTCGATTTTATTAATAAAAATCGCGACAGGTAAATTGGATTGTTCGGCAAATTCCCATGCCTGCTCAGACTGGAACTTCACCCCATCAATGGCATCTATTACCAATACGATACTGTCAGCAGCCTGCATGCAAAGCTTTGTATCGGAAATGAAATTCTGATCTCCCGGCGTGTCAATCACGCTGACGGCGGTTTTTTGCCATTCGAGTTGATGGAAACCTGTGCTGATCGTGGATTTTCGTTTTAATTCCTCCGGCTCGAAATCCAATACGGAATTTCCGGCATCAACACTGCCGAGTCGGGTTGTTACGCCGGCATTAAACAGCATTGCTTCTGCCAGAGATGTTTTTCCGGCCCCACTTTGTCCAACAAACGCAACATTCCTTGATTTATCCATCATTTCAGTATTTTATCTCCTCTCTACAAGATTTAATGATCTTATTCTAAAAGACAATCTAAAATATTTATATATTAACTTTTAAAAAATCAACCCCAAAGCGATAAATGATTCATTAGATAGATTATAAATTCTCTATTCCCCTTTGGGCCAAGAATAGGAGAGGGGATAACCGGCCCGATTTTAAATCCGGTATCAGAAAAAAAAGTGGACAACTCTTCAATGATTGATTGGTGTAATTGCTGATCTTTTACAACGCCTCCCTTGCCCACCAGATTTTTGCCGACTTCAAATTGGGGCTTAATTAAAGCCAGTATTTTACCGTCATTTTTTAAAAATTTTTTAACCGCCGGAATTACAATCTTCAGTGAAATAAAAGAAACATCAATGCTTATTAAATCAAATGGTTCCGGCAATAATTTTTCTGTGGCATACCGAATATTCGTTCGTTCAATAACAACTACACGGGGGTCCTGCCTCAGTTTCCAGTCCAATTGGCCATATCCGACATCAATGGCATAAACACGGCTAGCACCCCGCTGAAGCAGACAATCCGTAAAACCACCGGTTGATGCGCCCACATCCAGGCACAACATGCCGGTTACGTCCAGTTCAAGTGATTGAATCGCTTTTTCAATTTTAAACCCGCCGCGACTCACAAAAGGAATATCAGACCCTTTATTGACAATTTCCGCATCAATCGGCACCATTACACCTGGTTTATCAACCGGCTGATTATTGACAAGGATATTGCCTGTCATAATTAACGCACTGGCCCGTTGACGGCTATTTGCCAGTCCTTTATCAAACACAAGAACATCGAGTCGTTTTTTTTTGTTAGCTGCCATTTAAACGTTTTTATTTAATCGATTATTAATAATTCTGAGTTGCAGGATGGCTAAGTTAAAAATTTCACCAATCGCATAAAAAATGGCAAGGCGGTGTGGGTTTTCAGGATTGAAATATATTGAAAGTCTGAAAAACCACACCAACGCAGTAGAGGGGACTTTTAAAATAACTCATCCATAATATCCTGAAATAATTGATAAGTTATTTTTGCATACAG
>CAZQLG010000482.1:0-2365 GCA_964594105.1 uncultured Desulfococcus sp.
GTCCCTTGGTTTTGACGGCTTAATGCGTTCAACTTGAGCGAAGTGGATAACCATATAATCTTTTTGAACCCCGTTCACGGGGGTACAACTGGCTGATGCACTTCCAACCAATGAACGGTAAGCATTCACAGGGTGCCGTAGATGCGAGGCGCTGAGCGCATAGACGACTTTTTGTACTTCAAGTGCTTGGCAACAAAGCAGATGCGGTGCCCTGTGAATGCTTATATTTTTTTTATGTTGATTGAGAATTCTGATACATGGTGATGAATTGAGGGATAAAAGTGGCGATGTCCTCTATGATGCAGATATCTGAAATATTGAATATGGCTGCATGCGGGTCGGTATTGATGGAAACAATAAATTTTGAATCCCTCATACCGCTGATATGCTGGCTGGAACCGGATATGCCGCAGGCAATATACAGTTTTGGCTTGACGGTTGCCCCGGTGATCCCGATCTGCTGACCGTATTTCATCCATTTTTTATCACAAATTGGCCTTGATCCGGTGACGGCGGATTTAGGGAACACTCCAGCCAGCTGATATATGAAATCCAGATTTTCTTTTTCCCGGAGTCCGTTTCCCGCTGAAATAATGACATCCGCATCATCCAGCGCGGCTGTGTCGGCCGCATTGTTTTTAAAACCGATCAGGTGATAATCACCGGATGAGAGGGGCAGGTCAATAATTGAAATTTTTCCGGCATTGCCGCTAAAACTGGTATCTGGTTTAAAACTACCGGGTAAAATGGTTAGCACGGAAATTTTTTCACATGGGATAATACGGGCGGAAATTTTGTCGTTAAATATGGATCGGGTAAAACAAATTTCGTCCGCCTGCCGGGTGATCTTTTCAACGCCGGTGATGCAGGCGGCATTGATTTTTGCGGCAAGGCCCGGAGCGACATCCAGGCCTTTGGTGTTGTGGGCCATGCAAATATATGCCGGGTTCAGATCTTTGAACAGAGACGCCGGAATGTTTTTAAAAACTATTTCATCCGGTATTATTTCATCCGGTATTATTTCATCTGGTATTATTTTTTCTGGAATTGTTTGGATGTCGGGATTGATAACGAGTATATCGAGCCCGGATTGTTCGGATAACTGTTTGGCAGAAACGGATACCTCACAGCCGGTCATGATGATTTTGATGTCTGAACGGATAAATTGTTGAAGCGCTCTTGCACCGGCGATCAGTTCATAAGTAACCGGAGAGATCTCGCCGTGGCTTTGTTCTGCTATGATAATAATTTTGGGATTCATTATTTACCAATCTCATGAATTGTGTGAATTTGTCAAATAAAAAAACGAGCGATCGTTCTTTTTGTGGGTGATTTTAAGGGAACTTCCAAAAACTAATATACCAGCTTTGCTTGCTTTTTTGATCGTCTTCTTCGTTGCGTCAACAGTTACATAACACGTTATGCGCCTGTTGACGCGCCTTAAATACGACCGAAAATTCTGCGCAATTTCGATATATTAATTTTTTCCACTTCCCTAACAACAGGATTGAAAAAACGTGAACCATCGGTTATAATTATTTTGAAATTGACTTAATCGCGAAATGTGAATTATTAATTCCAAAAAAATAAAATTTATAATGAAACAATCATTTGCCATTATTGGTTGCGGAAAAGTCGCCAGCGCACTGGCAAAGCAGCTGACTAAAGCCGGATACCGACCCATGGGCTTTTCAAGCCGTCATATCATATCTGCGAGGGCGATGGCGAAAATCGTCAATGCGCCGGATCGTTGTTTTGAAAAGACCTGGGAGGCTGCAATAGATGCGGACTTCGTATTTATTACCACACCGGATGACGCGATTCAGGAAGCTTGCCGCATCATTGCTGAACACAATGGATTTAAAAAAAACGCGGTTGTTTTTCACTGCAGCGGTGCCCTGTCGTCGACTGAACTGGCTTCAGCCAAGTCCGTTCAAACAATGTCCGGTGTAATGATTGGATCTATTCATCCGCTACAGAGTTTTGCTGTTGAACAACCTGGCGAGTCGGGCAATCCGTTTGAGAACATCATGATGGCGGTGGAAGGAGATCCACTGGCCGTGGAAAAGGCCCGCAAAATTGCAACGGATCTGGGCGCACAGCCGTTTACGATTAAAACGGACGGGAAAGTGCTGTATCATGCTGCCGCCGTGGTGGCGTCCAACTACCTGGTGACATTGATGAATTTATCCATTAAATTAATGACCGCATCCGGCGTATCTGAATCCGAGGTGTTTGATATTTTAAATCCCCTGATCATGGGAACCCTGGCCAACATTGAAAGTAACGGGATTCCGGATGCGCTGACCGGACCGATTGCCCGGGGTGATGTGGGAATTGTTGAAAAACATATTCAGGCCATCCG
>CAZQLG010000483.1:0-2357 GCA_964594105.1 uncultured Desulfococcus sp.
ATGCCAAGATAAGTTCGCCATGCTTTTACAAGATTCATACCCTTTTTTACAACAAGCCCGACAACCTCATGCGGAATTGCAACATCTTCGGTAGGCAGTAATTTTATATAATCATCATAGGGAATAACAACAAATGCAGGCTTCCCATTTTGTTCAATATATTGAACATTAGTAGGTGTTTTCATCTCTTTTCTTAACCTCTTCTATATAAAGAATTTCAAGTGATTCCGTGAAAAATACTCTCCAGCGGCCAACGCGAAGTCTGTATTCTTCTCTGGTTTTCAGCTTCTTTATATTCGGGCAATTTGGAAAATCCTTCAGGTTGCTGACAGCATCAAAAATCGTCTCTTTCGTTTGCTGATCTTTAATTTTTCTGATTTGTCTGAGCGCTTTTGGACGCCATTTAATAGACTTCACACCACAACCTAATCTTATATTATAAGTTTGTAAAGCAATATTATAAGTATATTTTATTAAATAGGCCCAATGAACACATTGCTATATTTTTATCCCGCGAATTACCTGTTTTAAAAATAATATTATAATGCATAGCGATTGAATTTGAAAATAGAGTATAAGGTGTCATTATGTTGCCGGTTTGAATATGTTGCGTGATTTACTTTTGTAATTTTTTACTTCGAGCAAAAAAATCAAAAATTTATTTACTTTGATCCTTTTTCTTCGGGTTTTACCTGATCGGCGAAGTCAAGATACATATTTACGCTCTGTTGGTCAAAGCCGGGCATGGATTTAGCAAAATCCGCGGCTTTACGGTAATACTCAACCGCCTTTCTATTTTCCCCTCTGGCCTCATGGACCTGAGCCAGTCGTTCCAGGCCATCAATCTGATCAGGGTATTCCGATAGTAATCTCCTGGACACGGCTTCCGCTTCATCCAGTCTATTTTTTTTAATCAAGTCCATCACGCTGTTTGACAGTTTGTCCAGTTCTGTAAATACCGGTATAAACCGGCCATAGACGGGAGGCACCTGGTCTTTGCCTTTTTTCAGGGAAAGGCAGCATTTTTTATATTTTTCCCCGCTGCCGCACGGACAGGGTGCATTTCGGCCGACTTTAGACATATTCGAATCCTTTCATATTTTTATATCCGTGGCAATATAAATGCCATGCAATTGCGATTTGTTACGGATTTATCTGCCGATGAATATGTTCGCCGTCAAGCCTGGGAAAATGCGAAGCTTGATAGCTGTCCCCTTCATCCGGAAGGCGAATGCGGATTTGCCAAACACGGGACATATAAAAGAAAGATGCCGATCGGCGTTGAAATCGCCCGCTGGTATTGTTCGGAGGGTCATCAGAGTTTCAGTTTACTTCCGGATTGTCTTTCCTCGCGTATATCCGGGTCATTATTTGACGTGGAAACGGTCATCGACCAGATTGAAAAATTTCCCAGTCAAAATGTCGCAGCGGATAAAATTTGTCTGGACATAGAACTCCCCGGCGCCTTGCGATGGATCAGACGACGATTGTTTCTGGTCAACCTGTCATTAACCATGCTGATCGCATTTCTTCCAAGCCTTTTCAAAGATTGCCTGCCTTCCATAAATTGTTTTCGCAATGTGCTTGCAGTGGAACAGGTTCTGCCCGAATTGCGAAAAATTGCTGATTCGCAGCTTTACCTGCTCTCTCCGCCGCTCGGATTCGGGCCTTTTCCTAAAAAAAAACATTTCCAACAACGAACGGGGGCTGACCCGCCTGCCAAAGTCCTGTAGATTGTCTTTTAAAACAATCAAAAGGACGCGTTGGCATGAAATTCATCGGATTTACACTGAGAACGAAGCTTATAAGCGCTTTTATCGTACGATTCCGCGTTCCTGCCGGTGTTGATTCATCAATTGAGATACGGGAGTGTCATATGATTGAAAAAAAGCCTCTTTGTTCGAATCGTGTTCGAAAAATTAATGGAAGCTTCGCCTTTATTGAGCATCGGTTTCTTAGAAAAGGTTACTGGGAAAGCCTTTGTCATCATGAACTGTTACTTTATTTGTTTCTGGTTACTGTGTCCGATCGCAACGGTTTGTCATATTACGGCTATGATAAAATATGCAAATTGCTGCGGATATCAATTGAAGAATACATAAGTGCGAGAGATGCGCTCATCGATAAGGACCTGATCGCTTTCAACGGCACCCTTTTTCAGGTACTTGCATTGCCTCCGCATCCCGTCAGCAGAAAATTGGTAAAGCCCGTGCCGTCGACGGATCGCAGATGCGGAGAAGGGCCGCTGCATATTGGAGACATTCTCAGCCGGTATGCCGGAGAGGTCGCGCATAGCTGACATAAGATTCACTGCCGTCATGCTCGAAAAAGCGATCACGGATTATCTGGAATGGATG
>CAZQLG010000484.1:0-2352 GCA_964594105.1 uncultured Desulfococcus sp.
CTGAAAACCCCGGGTCCGATAATTCCGGCAAGGCCTTGATCGGATCGTTGCTGGCAAAAAATCTGAAAGTCGGTATCGGCGATGAATTGACGATTCTGGGGCAGGGAAAAGACGGCTCAGTGGCTGCTGCAATCTTCACGATTTGCGGCATTTTTGAATCCGGCATTGACGGGTTTGACAGAAACACCCTGCACATACCGATCAAAACCTTTCAAGCGGTCTATTCCATGGACGCTGCAGTGCATGAAATTGTTATTAATGCGGATTCGCTGCATGATGTGGCATTTGTAAAAAAGGCGATTGCAAAAAATCTGAAAAGGTTGCCAAAAAGCAAAAAACTGGTGGTTATGGATTGGGATGAGCTGGTTCCGGGCCTGACCCAGGCGATTCGGATCGATCTGACCATGGGGATTATTTTCTGGTTTCTTCTGGTGCTGGTGGTGGCGTTTTCCATTCTCAATACATTTTTAATGGCAATTTTTGAGCGTACCCGGGAATTCGGGGTCATGATGGCCATCGGCACAACGCCGCAGCGGCTGGTAAAACTGCTGTTGTATGAATCTAATTTTATGACCATTGTCGGCGTGGGACTGGGGATTATCATCGGCTGCGGGATTACCGGGTTTTTTCAGGTTTATGGAATCGATATGTCCGGGGCATCGGAAATGTTAAAGCAGTATGGTATTTCCGGAAGGATTTATCCGCAGTTGAGCCTTATCACTGCATTTGCCGGGCCGGTGCTGGTATGGATAATTACGATTGCGGTGGCGTTTTATCCGGCGATGAAGATTAAAAAGTTAAAGCCGATAGAGGCGATGACACATGTCTGACACCGTAAAACGACCAATTTCAATTTTAGCTTTGGGTTGTGCTACATTCTTCGTCATTCAACGTACGAAAAGTACGTCTCATTCCTCAGAATTTGCATGCCTTAAAATTGAACGTTTTACGATGTCAGCAGAAAGTTTCAAAACGTAGTCTTGCGCCTTTCCAGCGGTCGTGATCCGGCATTTTGAATTTATTTTTGAAAGAAGGCCGGGGTTTTTACCCGGCGATTGACATGGCATATTTATTTGTCGGGAAAGAATCCCGACCTACGTTTATTTTACAAATTTTTATGGAGTTATTTGGAAGGCCAATTTCTGTTTTTACCTTCAGTCTTCAGCCTTCTACCTTAGGACCTAACGAATGGAATTTCAAATAGCCTGGCGAAACATCTGGCGCAATCCCCGGCGGACGGTGATTATCATGATCGCCGTGATCATAGGCGTCTGGATGATGATTGCGCTGACATCATTAATGCGCGGGATGGTCGCAAATATGCTTGATAGCGGCATTGCAACCCTGACCGGGGACATTAAAATATATCCGGCAGGCTTTCATGATGATCCGTCAATATCTTTTCAGATCAATGATGCGGATTTTGTATTGTCAAAAATCGCCAATACATTTCCTTTGGAAACCCAATATGCATCACGGGTAAGGGTCAACGCTATTGCGTCCAACGCCCGGCATTCCGTTGGTCTTACGCTGGTGGGAATTGATCCGGGCCAGGAAAAGGGGGTGTCTTTTATCGGCAATGGGGTGCTTGACGGCCGTATGATATCCAAAGATGATAAAAATGTTATCGTTGTCGGCCAGGCCCTGCTGGAAAAGTTTGAAACCCGGATCGGCCACAAGCTGATCCTGATGTCGCAGGATTGCCAGAATGAAATCGTTTCCAAAGCTTATAAGATCGTCGGCGTTTTTCGTGCCAAGCTGGCGTCAACTGAAAAGCAGTTTGTTTTTGTCAGCAAATCTTCTGTTCAGAATATGCTGGGGATGGAAAACGGTGTTTCAGAGATTTCTATTGTATTGGCGGATCATGAAAAAACCGGGCGGGTCGCTGAAAGCATCAGCACTGCTTTAAACGGGTCTGATCTTGAAATTTATACGTGGAAAGATCTTTTGCCCATGTTGAAATCGTATATGGAGATTTTTGACGGATTTATTGTGTTGTGGTTTCTGGTGGTTTTTGTGGCCATGGCATTTGGCATCGTTAATACGATGCTGATGGCGGTATATGAACGAATGCGGGAGTTCGGCCTTCTCAAAGCGCTGGGAATGAAGCCGGCGTTGATTCTGCGGTCTGTTTTGATTGAATCAGGTATTATTCTGGCCATCGGCGCATTTACCGGCAACCTGCTGGCTATAGGATTAGTGATGATCATGGCCGTTACCGGCATTGATCTTTCCGCGCTGGCTTCGGGACTTGAATATGTGGGGGTGTCATCGATAATTTATCCGGAACTGGTGTGGAAAGATGTGTTTCTGGCCAATGGCGTGGTGATGGTGCTTGGGCTGGCGGTAAGT
>CAZQLG010000485.1:0-2337 GCA_964594105.1 uncultured Desulfococcus sp.
ATATATATGACAGACATTTGAAAAATTTTGATTTTTTGTATAGAATGCGTTGAAACAAATATTTTTTGGACGATTTTATCTATAAATTAGGTTTTATAATAAATTGGTGTTTGCAATGAAAAGAATCAATGTTGTCATTTATATTTGTGTATTTATTGGTATTTTATTTTCTGTTGGATGCTCCCCTAAATTACTATACAAGCATTATGAAGGAGACCCTTTACCAAAAAATGAAGTAGGTTCTGTCATGGGTCATGACTCTTATAGGGGCATAAATAAACAGAAATATAAGGGCAGAGATAAACGGAATACAGTATTAATAATAACATCGATAAATGACCAGTCTATTCCAGAGTCTCTCTCTGTTGAATTGCTACCTGGTGAATATAAAATAGGTGGTTACTATGTTTGTCCGCTTAGATCTTGGGATTATTATCATTACTTTAATTTCCCGGTAAACGTTGAAAAGGGAGTCGAGTATACACTTGGAGTGAACCCTGATTTTGAAAATATGACCCCCGATTTTAAAAATATGAAAGCAAGTTATTATTATGACAGGAAAGTTTTGTCATCCGATCCCGATAAATCTAATAATTCAAAACGAATATTTATAAATCAATAAAATAACCAAGCGGAGTGGTCGGAAAGCACAACCCCAATGTTCGAATGTCCTCAATCAAATTCAGCCACCATTGTAATAGCGCCTCGAAATTTTTTCAATAATTCGGCAAAAAAACCTCAATCAATATGTGGTATGCCAGAAAAACGAAGAATGTTACGTCAAGTTATCGATATTCTGCATTGAGAAAAATTTCTGCAATGGTGTCGGTTCATATACACATGTTGCACCTTTGGCAGCTTTGTTTTTTGTTATGGATCTGTAAAACAAATATTTAAAATATGTTGAATCCATTTGATCACATCTCAGCCCTTTTTGCCGCAGCCTATGAATGACTTGGCAAGGCCCGAAAAAACCACCCCCCGGATGCGGACATCTGGGATTTCAGGCGTATGTGGCAGTATCAGGCGGATAATATTATCAGCCGGTTTTCAGATGGCAGTTACTTGCTGGGTGTGCAGAAAAAGATCTCCCTTGCCTGCGGTGACACCATTGCCATGTGGTCATCTGTTGATTCTCTTGTGATAAAGGTGCTTACCGGAATTTTGCAGCAGCAACTCCAGCCGTTTCTTTCAAAAAGGTGCTATCATCTCAAAGGCCATAAGGGATTAAAAGGCGCTGTCTTGGATGTGATCACACACTGCCCCAAATACAATTTTTCCTGCAAGACAGATGTGAAATCCTATTACGCGTCCATTGATCATTATGTGTTGATGACAAGGCTCCACGACTATATCAAAGACTGGCGGGTTAACCGGTTATGTTATGCAGTTTTTAAACCGAACAGTGGAATGGGGCGGGCTGTACCAGGAGATAAAAAGGGGAATACCCAGGGGGTCTTCCCTGTCGCCGTTGCTGGGGGCGTTTTATTTAAATGATCTGGACCGGAAAACGGAAAAACTGGATGTTCAGTATTTCCGGTACATGGATGATATCCTGATATTTGCGTCCACCCGGTGGAAATTAAGAAAAGCAGTACGGGTGATGAATCAGGTGTTTAACGAGTTAAAACTGGAGCAGTACCCGAATAAAACATTAATCGGAAAAACCATGCGCGGGTTTGATTATCTCGGTTATTTTATCAAAGCCGGTATGGAATCCACATCACATAGGGCTCATAGGGTCGGGCCTCAGTAATACTTTGAAAAAACAAATAAAAAGACTAAAAACCGGCCATATTTTGGTCTTAATCGATCAATTTTTATACAAAAACTGGCTGGTTAAGGATGGTGGTGTTTGATCCCATAAAAATGTATTTTCAGTATATAAATCATTAAGAAAATTGATATTGGGTCTTGAATTGAAGAAAATTGATACCGGGTCTTGAATTGTGAATTAAATATAAGTAATTGATATAGTGCGCACCGCCAAAACCCTCCTCACCATTGAACCATACAATAGCCAGCCTTGACGATTACATAAAAGTGAGATATTAATATATTGTGGTCTGACCAAATAAGCAAACGACTCCGAATATCCTCCAATATTTCAGTTTGGGTATTAAAATCCATCATCAGCGATGATGCATGAGTTCAAAACCCGAAGCAGCTGCTCAGCCGCTACTTCGGACAGGGTCCCTTTTGCCCGGGCGATCCGGATGGTTTCAATACCATTTTTAATATAATAATCCGCCATTGCTTCGGCCTTATCATCGGACAAACCTCGGATGGCCTGAATATGTTTTTCAACAATTCCCACATCACCCCGGGCAATCGGTC
>CAZQLG010000486.1:0-2327 GCA_964594105.1 uncultured Desulfococcus sp.
TATGAGCAAGGCCACCTTTTATTTTGTGATCAGCGTGCTGGTGCTCACAGATTTCGTGCAGAGCCGGTACCAGAAAAAATTGATGAAAATGAAAGGGCTGAATATTAAATCTTAGTCATCGGGTTGTAACTTTTATATTTTTTGCGACAAATGATCTAACCAGGTATGCCATTGAATTTAAGCGTAAAGCATTTTGCGCTACCGGCCAAAAATAAATTTACTTGCGATTTAAATTTTTAAAAAAAATTGAATATGAAAAAAAATCCGGTCATCGAAGTTAAAAACGTCTTCAAATCTTTTAAAAATGTCCAGGCGGTTAATGGCGTTGATTTTAAGATATTCAAAGGGCAGTCCGTGGCCTTGCTCGGCCCCAACGGCGCCGGCAAAACGACCTTGATGGAAATGATCGAAGGCATTCAAAAACCCAACAAAGGCGATATCCTCATCATGGGCAGAAAATGGAAAGGCAATGAGCGCGAACTCCACCGTGACATCGGTCTTTCGCTCCAGGAAACCCATTTTATTGATCGGTTAACTGTTTTTGAAACCTTAAAGCTGTTTGCCAGCTTTTATGAACTCAAGCGGCAGCGTGTGGATGAGATTATCCGCATCATCGGCCTTGCCGAAAAAACCAGGTCGTATGTTGTCAATCTTTCCGGTGGGCAGCGACAAAGACTGGCGTTGGGCATTGCCTTGCTCAACGATCCAAAAATTTTACTCTTAGATGAACCCACCACCGGGCTGGACCCCAATGCAAGACGAGAAATCTGGTCGATCTTGATGGATTTAAAAAAACATTCCCGAACATCTCTTGTGCTGACCACCCATTATATGGAAGAAGCCGAACAGCTGTGTGAACGAATTATCATTATCGACAAAGGCCGAATACTGAAACAGGGCACGCTGGAGCAACTGCTGAAAGAGGATAACGACGATAAGATTATTGAATTTGCATTAGATGAATCAAACCGGCCCATAGACAGGATAAGCAATCCATCAGGGTTTCAGATCCAGTGGGATGCCGACAGGGACACAGGCGTCATTGTTTTAAAGCAGATAGAAAAACAATTGCCTGAATTTTTGAATTTTCTGAACCAAAATAATCTTCGGCTCCAACATCTGGAATGTCGGCGAAAAACACTGGATGATCTGTTTACAACTATGACCGGCAGGCGACTACATGAATAAACGGATTCAACAAAAACAGCTGGCCCAGCTGATCTCGGCCCATTTTAAAGAAATTATCCGCCAGCCGGCGGTTATTTTCTGGGGCATTTTTTTCCCCATTCTCATGGCTCTGGGGCTGGGCATTGCATTTACCCGTCAGGCCGACATTGTCCGTCATGTGGCGGTGATAGAGAATAATCACTCTTTTGCGAAAAATAAAAATGAGGCATCACAAATAAACGCATTTCTTGAAAATCATGCGGATAAAATGAGACCTTCCGCAGACAAACCACCGCAATATAAAATCACACTGGCAGATAAAAAACTGGGAAACACCACGTTTGTTTTTAAAGAAACCACCTGGCGCCATGCCATGGTGCTGTTAAAACGCGGGAACCTGAGCATTATCATGGATGAAGAAAACGGCCGGATTGAATACCATTTTGATCCGTTGAACACGGACGCCCATTTCTCCTACCTGAAGCTATCGAAAATTTTTGGCCAAAACGATGCGGTGATTGAAGAAAACCTTGAAAGCGTTGTCCCCTTAACTGTTCACGGCACCCGGTACATTGACTTTCTGATACCGGGACTGATGGCAATGGGGGTCATGATGTCGTGCATGTGGGGCATGAGTTACGGCATGATCGACAAACGGTCCAAAAAACTGCTGCGACGAATGGTTGCCACGCCCATGAAAAAATCTTATTTTCTGATTTCCCTGATGACGGTCAGAATCACCATGAACCTGATTGAATCCGCCCTGCTTTTTCTTTTTGCCTGGCTGGTCTTTCATATCACTATCGAAGGAAGCCTTGCCGGTTTATTGGCCATTTTTATTGCCGGCAATATTGCATTCGGCGGGATTGCGATTTTTATTTCCTGCCGCACGGCCAACACGGAAGTCGGCAACGGCCTGGTCAATGCCGTGGTCATGCCCATGATGGTTCTTTCCGGGGTCTTTTTCAGCTATCATAATTTTCCGGACTGGAGTATCCCCGTTATTCAAAAATTACCACTGACACTTCTGGCGGACGGGTTAAGAAGCATTTTTATTGAAGGCGCCGGGTTTACAGAAATCATGATTCCCACGGCTATTCTCTTATCCATCGGGTTTTTCTTTTTTTCGGTGGGGTTGCGCTTCTTCAAATGGCATTAAT
>CAZQLG010000487.1:0-2311 GCA_964594105.1 uncultured Desulfococcus sp.
CATAGTTTCCGTGAATCTGCCATGGAATACAAGGAAATGGAACAAGATTATCTGTGACAACAATTACTTTATCGGCATATTGAGAATCGGCTAAAGCAAATCCTAAAAGACCACATGCTGCAGGACCGTTAACACCGTTTGCATTTCCAAAAGCATCAGCTGTGGGAGCAGCAATTACAGCAATATCTATTTGCACATCACCATCCTGAACAGCGGTATATCTCCCACCATGAGAACGTAAAATGCCAATACCTTTCATCTTTCCCTGAGAACAAAATCTTCCGAGAGCACCGTTCATGCTACCTTCAATTCTGTTTATAGTTCCATCTTCAAGATATTTTATTAATGCTTCCTGACAAGGAAATGAAGCAGAAGGATACCAACGCAAATCCTTAATACCAAGCTCTTTTGCAATATCAAAAATCTGTACGGCAATCAAATCACCATTTCTAAAATGATGATGAGAAGAAATTGTCATTCCGTCTTTTAATCCTGCTTTTATCAATGCTTCTTTAAGACTGGGGACTAATTTATTTCCATCTGCAGGATAATCGGCACAAGTTGGAATTTTAGGAGCAAACTTTCTTCCGGTAGGTCTGAATTTCCCAACACCCTTAAAAGGTACATGTTTTTCACCATTAATTATTGTAGGGACTTCTCTTCCAACAGCATTCTTAACTATTTTATCGTATTTTTTCATTTTTATTTTTTTTCAAATAATTGTTAATAATTTTACTTCTCCATAAGAAATTCTTCTCTCCAGTTTTTAGAAATAAATCCCATATCAATGGCAAGATCAATAGTTGTTTGGGCACGTTTAACAACCGGAGGATCGATCATTTTTGTCCCAAGAGAAACAACGCCAAGACCTTGTTCTTCTGCAATAATAAAGGCATTAACAATTTTTTTGGCTTTTAAAATATCCGCAGCATCTGGAGCAAAATTCTCATGAATAACTTTTATTTGTCGTGGATGAATACATCCCATTCCATCAAAGCCAAGAGATTTTGATTTCAGAACATTTTGCTTTAAAGCTTCCATATCACCAACATCAGAAAAGACTGAATCGATGGCTTGAATATTTGCAGCCTTTGCGGCATTTACCAACATACTTCTTGCAAAAAATGACTCCTCAGCTTCGTTGGTTCTTTTTGTGTGAATATCAGCGGTATAGTCTTCAAGACCAATTGCAAGAGAAACAATATTATCGGCAGAAGTAGCAATTTCAAAAGATTTAATTACTCCAAGTGCACTCTCAATAATTGGCATTAACCAAATTGGATATTCCAAACCATGTTGTTTTTTTATTTCATCAATACGTTTGTTAACCTGATGAATCTGATCAGCACTCTCACACTTTGGAACGAGCAACAGATTTACATGATGAGGGATAAGATAATTTAGATCAGCCAATCCGAGAGGTATTTGATTAATCCTCACCATACGTTCAGCACCATAAAAATTAACTTGACGAAGCGCATTTCGAACAATCAATTGAGCTTCTGATTTTTTGTTTACTGAAACTGAGTCTTCCAAATCAAGGATAATCCCATTTGGCTTATGAATCCCGGCATTAATCATTAAACTTGGGGAATTACCGGGTAAATATAATCTCGAAAATCTATATCTGTCTTTAGTTGTCTGATATTTATTTTCATCAATCATATCAAGTAGAAACTCCTTTTCGGTCTTTATAAGTTTTTTTATTGCAGCTTCAGCTCTTGCAGCAATAACAAAAGGAAGTGCACCTGCATCTTCGATTTTTAATTTTGCATTTTTAATTTCGAAAAAATCAAGTACCTTGCTAAGTAATTCATTTATGGCATCACCAAATAAAACCTTAACTTTACTCTCGAGTTGGATATCAATTCCATCACTTTCTGTTAATTCAAGAGTGATAAAACAATCAGACCTAACTCTTTTACCTTTGTTTCCGGAAGTTACTATTTTCCCCATTATTTTGTTTTTAAGTTTATTAAAATTTTGATTGCCAAAATTAAAGCAAATTAAACTATTACCAAAGAATTTATTATATAACTTTGTTTTGAAAAACTAATTTATATTTATTAAAATTTATTTCTAAAAATGAAAGCATTAAAACAATTTAGTGGGCTGATATTTCTGATAATAATCCTTTTATCCAGTTCTTGTGATAAAGATAAAACAGATCCTGTAATTACTATTCTCGGAGATAACCCCAAAACACTTTGTGTTGATCAAACTTATGAAGATGCCGGAGCTACAGCTCTCGACAATGAAGATGGAGATTTAACAAATCTTATTGAAGTAACAATAAATGTTGATAATTCTC
>CAZQLG010000488.1:0-2310 GCA_964594105.1 uncultured Desulfococcus sp.
GTCAGTTTCAACTGAGCAATTCAGGTGTTGAAAAACTCGATTACCCGATCCTTTCCCGACATAAAAAATCTCCTCATTCCTTGGATTTTGCAAAAAATAAACATAGTGCTCGAGTTTTTCGATTACTGATTGACTAAACACTCATGCCTCCTGAAGCATAACGTCGCTAATCAGCCGCGAGGCCTTTTGCTTCGGCTGAATTAGCCTTGTTATATGGTTTTCTTTTTGCTTTTATTGATTTCCATGGTTTAAAAATTGAAATAAATATTGTGATCATCAGCACTAAAACTTGAATAGCACCAAAGATCAAGTTCATCTTTTCATTGTATATGTATGATGGGTCACTCAAAGAAGATATCCCGATCTTTCCAGAGATTTCCATCATTGCTGTTTCCCAAGGCCCCAGAAAAAAGGTTCCAAACAAAATAGCTAATACGGTGACAATCCATTTGAATATCAGCCAAGTGTGCTTGAAGAATCCCCAATGGCTAAATGATGAATAGATTAAACCGGTTACCAAGCAGCCAAAAGCACCAGGTACAACAACGACTACCATATCCACATGATGAATGCTTTGGTTTATCCCATACAAAACACCACCCTCAGTAACTCCATTTTTTAAAAAATAAAGTAATATCAGGGAAACAGCACCGCCTACCCAACAAGAAACTGCAATCAAGTGAAAACCTTTAAGCCACTTTAATCCTTTTGCTTTCAATTTAAACATGTGAACCTCTAATTGGTGGTCATATAACGCTAAGCTAACCGGCGCAAAAGGGTGGGGGGAGCGCAGTGATCGGAACACTTTTGCGCCGGAGTTCAGCACCGGGTTATAGTGCGCTTTTGTTTTTTGTACAAACTATTCTCATTTTAATTTTCAATGTGTTTATTGTTCCTTGTCTATTCGAAATGTTGTTAAAAACCGTTTCTTGCAAATGTAAATATCTTATACTAAAATTCTGAGCAATAATTAATGATTTTAGCAAGTTCCAGGTACGAAGAAATATTTATAAGTTTCATAAGCACCTGTGTAAAAATTATGTTTTATTTTTTTGCAGGATAGGCAAAAGTAAAGCGCTGCTCACTTCATTTTTTTTGATGGTGGGCATTTGATGCCCCACCCTACAACTGTTGCTAAATTTATGCAGAGGTGCCTGATTCCTGATTTTCTTTTATTATTTTTTCCATCCACTCAGGCACCCTTACTTTATCCTGGGGATAGAATTCCCTTGCAAAGGGTTTTATATCAATAACAGGGCTTCCGTTCACCGCATCCAGGCCAGTTACATACAACACGTTTTTATTCCGTTCGTGCAGTCTTACAACGGTAATGAGAACAGGATTGGGACGGGCCGGGCTGCATGTTGAGAAAATCCCGACCTTGGGGTTTTCTTTTCTGCCCATAGGATGCACTTTTGTTAGGGACCGACTTTGTTCAGGAACCTTGTCTGCCCAGTATAAAATCATAATATGGGAATATTTTTCAATATCTTCAAGAATCTCAATCAGGTCCTTATTAATAATAATTTCTGAAATTTCCTGATGTATCTCACGGATATGTGTCCTGAAATTATCAATATTTCCCTGCATTTTTATACCGTCGTCTTCGGCACTGAGAAAAGGTTTTTTTATCTTATTTTTTATTATACCCACAGGCCGAAGTATTATTTGTGATGAATTTTCATTTTGTAAAGTGCTTACATTTTTAAATTTTTCCAATTTTTCCTCCATTAATGCCTTCAGTAAGGGATTCCGGTGAAAACTTGCATAAAAGATCACTTGAGATGCACAAAATAGTGCGATTTTTAAAAAACCACTATGGTGCAAATCAAATAAACTTTGGCCAATTTGAACTAGCTATCTTTAATAATTATAAAATCTTATGATTTATGCGAAAAATCTTTATTAGATGGCCTGTCAGTAAGTGATAAGTATGAAGCATAGTGTTTCAAAGATCATCAATATTTCCAAGTTTATCTAATCTCAAAAAATTTTGAATTATTGAAAATAACAATATATAACGATTAAAGATACTTGCGCCGCAACCAAATTTGCCCTTCAGGCCGCAGAAGTTCTCAGTGTCAAGTGAACCGCTTGGTTCGGTAATCTGTCTGACAGTTTATAATTCATCATACTTAAGAAGGTCAATTGCTATTGTGTCAGCCAAAATTCGACCATCACTGTCAACCACCGCTATTTCTTTTGCTCCGGTTCTGGCCATGCGCGAGAACAATATCAACTGTTTTATTCGGCGAAGCTTTTACGTTTCCGCTACTCATGAGATGAGAGGCATTTTTTAAGTATACCATA
>CAZQLG010000489.1:0-2303 GCA_964594105.1 uncultured Desulfococcus sp.
GATGATGAGGATCATGTCAGAAAACTCATAACAACCGTCATTAAAAGTATGAACTGTGAAATTGTCGGCGAAGCCGGCAATGGGAAAGAAGCGGTTTCATTGTTCTGCACATTGAAACCCAATATGCTGCTTTTAGATATCAATATGCCGTTAAAATCCGGAAAAGAGGCGCTGGCGGATATCAAAAAAAAATATCCAAACGCGTTTATCATCATGCTGACGTCTCTGGTCGATAAAGAGACAGTAGAAGACTGTATCGAACTCGGGGCTTCCGGGTTTATACGAAAAGATCTCCCCATCAATGAAATGCGTGAAGTCATCAAAAAAACCTGGGCCGCTTACAAAAAATCCTTTTAAGTAGGATTAAAATGAACTTAGAAAATAAATATAAACTGGCCGACATGCTCAAAGAAATTGATGATGATATTCATGATCAAAAAAAAGGCCTGAGTCAGGAAAAAAATATTCCCCAGGAAACCATCACCGAGCTGATGATCGCAAACCTTAAGCAAAAACAAAAAAAGGCCACCTGATACAGGACATTACATTAACGATGATGAACCCGCCAAAAAATGAAAACCCTCTTTTTTTTAAATTATTAAAAAAAAAGCAGATCATTCCAGACGAATTCATTACCGACTTGCTCAATGAACTGGAAGGGAATGGATTAGATGTCCTGGCAACGCTTATCCAGAGCGGTATCGGCACAAAAAGACAACTATGCCAGCTATGGTGCGACTCGATCGGCATTGCCCATGTTGATCTTGAAAAATCCCTGTTTCAATCGGAAGTGGTTCGAAAAATACCCGAACGGTTTGCCAGGCAACATTACGCCATTCCCATATACCAAATGGGTGATGTCGTGACAGTGGCCACCCCCATTCCAGATAACCCCGCGCTGAAAATACAAATTGAACATATTATCAATGGACCGGCAAACCTTGTTTTTGCATTACCTCAGGATATTGAATGGGCGATTGAAAATGAATATCAGACCAATACTGCTTTATATGAATTTTTTACTAAAATATCCACCAGCAAAGTGTTTGAAGCAGACAGTCCCATCGGCGAAAAAGCGTTTGAAGAAATTGCCGGAAAGGAATGCATTAATCAGCTTCATGTATGCCTGATTCTGTTAGGTATTACAGAACATAGCAGTGAAATTCAAATTGATCCTGAAGAACATATTGCCAGAATTCGTTTTATCATTAACGGCGAGTTCCATGAACGGCTGCAACTTGAAAAAAGCGTTTATCGTCTACTGATAAAAAATCTAAAAACCATGGCAAAAATAGATGATACCCAAAAAAAAAATGATGCGCAATACAGCCGGATCATCTTCCCGACCCCCGGGAAAAAATTCGATATCCAGTTTTTGAGCCTGTCCACTGAATTCGGAGAAAAAATATTTCTAAAACTGATGGACCGGCAGGCATTAACCAATATACCAAAAATATCTGATTTGCATCTGTCCCTTAAACCAAAGCGTTTGCTCGAGCACCAGATCAATGCCCGAAAAGGCATCATGCTCATTTCCGGACCGTCTGACGCCGATTATATCGATCTTTCCTATTCAATTATCAATGAAATCCGTTCTTTAAACACACATAAAATAATGTCTGTGGAAGACGCGCCCCGCTGGCTTTTAAATGAAGTTGATCAGTTCCAGGTAAACCCAAAGGCAAATTTCACGCGTTCAGATGCATTCAGGTCCTGCCAGAATCTCCACCCAAAGACCCTCTATGTTCAGAACATCAATGATCCCGAGCTTACCGGCGACCTGCGAAAAGCTGCAGAGGCCGGACAATTTATCATTGCCGGGATCAATGCGGTCGATGTATTTGACGCCTTAAACACAACCCGGCTGGAAATTGGTTCAGTTGTTACTGCCATCATCAATCAAAAAAAGGTCCGGCGGCTGTGTGATCATTGTAAAAAAAAATATCCGCTTTCGCCCAAAGAAGCAGAGGACCTGTTTATTTTTGAAGGCCCCCCAAAAATATTTGCCTATCGCGCAATGGGTTGCCCGTATTGCCGGCATACCGGATATCACGGGTATATCGGTATTCAGGAACTGCTGGTAATTGATGACACTATCAAAAATCTGATCCAACAAGATACAACGATCCATGATATTAAAAACCAAAGTAAAAAACACGGTTTCCAGAACAAGGAATATGATGGAATTAAAAAAGTACTCCGGGGCCTGACCACTTTTACAGAAATCCACTCACTGCACGCAAATTAAAGCGGCCGAAGACGCTTTGTTATTTGATTACGAACTCTTTTTGCCTGACCAAACA
>CAZQLG010000490.1:0-2284 GCA_964594105.1 uncultured Desulfococcus sp.
TGAAGGTGAAAGGTGAAAAAAAAGAACAGGTTGAAATGATCCGACTTTTTCCTAAAACGGTCATAACACCCTCAAATACGCCCATATGAAAATTATTCAAAAATATCGATCTGCTATTCATGGCATTTTTTCAGCCCAGATAATCAAACCCACCCAAAGATTTTTCAGAAAGGAGGCTGCCAGCAGTCTCCTGTTGCTTGCCGCCACCACGATTGCCCTGGTATGGGCCAACTTCCCCGTATTTGAATCATATCACCATACCTGGCACTCCGAAATCGGGTTCTCCATCGGCCAGGCGTCAATTACCAAAAGCCTGATCCACTGGATAAACGACGGGCTAATGGCGCTTTTCTTTTTTACCGTAGGCCTTGAAATTAAACGCGAACTGCTTGTCGGTGATCTCTCGACACCCAAAAAAGCATTATTTCCTGTTTTCGCAGCTATTGGCGGAATGCTGGTGCCGGGCATTATTTTTGCCCTGATTAATTTTGGCACCCCCTCTGCCGGCGGGTGGGCGATTCCCATGGCAACCGACATCGCTTTTGCCATGGGAGCTATGGCTATTTTCGGCAAGAAACTGCCCATGGGCCTGAGGGTATTTCTGGCCGCATTTGCGATTGCCGATGACTTAGGGGCCGTACTTGTTATTGCTTTATTTTATACAAAAATAATTGTTTTTTCCAATCTTGCGATCTGCGGTATTCTGGTTCTGATGCTTGGTATTGCCAACTTTCTATGGATACGCTGGACCGTTGTTTACGCGGTTTTAGGCATAATGGTCTGGATTGCTGTATTGGGCTCGGGGCTCCACCCCACCGTTGCCGGAATCATCGTGTCCATGTTTATTCCGGCCCGGGGAAAATATGACACGGATCTCTTTATTCAAAAAGCCAAACAAAGACTGGAAGCCTTCCAATGCGCGGAAAACAGCTGCGGCTTTTCCATTCTATTAAACGAAGACCACATGAATGCCGTTCAGAGCCTGGAACTCGACTGCCATAATGTCGAAACACCGTTACAGCGAATGCTGCATGCCCTGCACCCATGGGTGGCCTTTCTCATTTTACCAATTTTTGCTCTGGGCAATGCCGGATTATCCTTTCACGATGTAAATTTTTCAGAAGCACTGACGCACCCGTTGACCATAGGAATCATTCTGGGTTTGTTTCTGGGAAAACCCGTCGGCATTACACTTTTCTCATATATCGCCGTTAAAGCCAAAATAGCGGCCCTGCCGCAGGGCATTTACTGGCCCCATATTTTCGGGGTATCCATGTTCGGCGGCATCGGGTTTACCATGTCTTTGTTTGTTTCCGGGCTTTCGTTTACCACCCCGGCATTAATCAATTACTCAAAATTCGCAATTCTGATCGGGTCTGTCCTATCAGCAGCTATCGGCATTATTTTTTTGATGATATACACTTTCAAAATAAAACCATTAAAGTAAAAATGACTGTCAGTGGCGTATGTTCATTAATAAGATTCCATGTTTGAGCCTAAATTTTATAGTGCATCGTAACGGGCGTGTGATATAGTAAATAGATTTTTATTTAAAAACAGAGGCCTCAAGACCTCCGCTACATGGTTTTCACCATAAATTCGGACCAACATTTTGCCCTGACACATTGAAATATTACCTGCTTGCATGGTAACCTGTTGACATAAATTATAGAAATCGTTTTATGCCAAACCAGAAAAGACCTGACAAACGTCGCTGTGAAATCATTCTAAAAAAACAGGGCTTCCGGTCCATCGTGAACCGGAATGGCAAAAAACCATGACAGGCAGCAACTTTATGGCTAATTTCTGTGTTTTAGACGAAAAGATTCTCATCAGCTGCCCATCCGGACATGCCACATTACCCGACATTAAACAATTCAATGCGCTCAATCAAAAAGTCAGACACCAGGGCATTCCAAAAAAAACATCCTATGTCCAGATTGAAAATTACCATCACCTGCAGGGCGCAACGATAGACGCCCGAAACGATTATCCAAAAAACTGACCCCATGCACCCGCTTTACCCGGTGGCGGAAGCTGTCTCCCTGATGAAAATGGATATTGATCAACTGCTGCAGGAGCGGATGCGTGCCTGAAAAAACCTTATTTAATAGAAAATCTGGCGCAAGCAATCAGAGATGAGCTTGACAGATAAGTTTCTTTGGGGAATTATTGATCCTGTCGGGATTCGACGTATTGGGATTTTAAAAAAAATAAAACCACTATTTTAATTATGCCGCAGAAACCTAAATATGATCAACGGCTCCTGCTGGAGCAGATCAAC
>CAZQLG010000491.1:0-2280 GCA_964594105.1 uncultured Desulfococcus sp.
TGTCCTTGTAATTTTCAAGGGCTTTATCCAGGGCTGCCCGGGCGCCGGCGGCAATACCACATGAAGCCATACCGATATTGACTTTGATTCCCTTTGGTGTGTATATTTGTTTTTCGTAAGCCCGACTTATTTTTTTTAAGTCTTCTAAAGACTGGATTTTCATAATCGCTGCCTCTTACCTGTATTATTCGTATTGACCCAACATTTTTTCAATTTTATCCGATCCGATGTGGCCATGCACATCTTCATTGATCTTGACGACCGGCCCAAGGCTACAGCAACCGATACAGCGGACAGACTCGAGGGTAAAGCGCATGTCTTCTGATGTCTGGCCGGCACTGATATGGAGCAGTTCTTCAATCCGGTCTTTTACTTTGGCTCCGCCACGGACATGGCATGCCGTGCCCAGGCAGACGGATATTATGTTCCGGCCTCTCGGTTTCAGGCTGAATGTACTGTAAAAAGTCGCGACCCCATAAATCTGGCTCATGGGAATGCCGATTTTGGTGGAAAGGTAATTCAGTGCGGGTTTGGGAAGGTAGTTATAATGTCTCTGGATTGCCTGGAGAATCATTATCAGATTCTCTTTATTCTTGCCAAAATCCTTTTCAATGATGTTATCCAGTTCCATGTAGTCAATATCAACAGCATCAACTGTTTCCATCATGGCTGCCTCACTCATGCGCAAATCTCCAAAATATATAATAATCAGAATAAGTGTAAACGGGGGGTGCAGAAATCCATCATGCCGGTACGACCATCTGGGTCACCGGGCAGTTTTCAACACATGCGCCACAACCCGTACAACGGTCTTCAATAATACTGCGGGCACGTTTTTTAACTTTAACTTTGAATTTACCCGGAGATCCTTCAACGGATTCAATATCTGCGTATGTAATCAGTTCGATGTTTAAATTCCGGCCGACCTCGACCAGTTTGGGTGAGATAATTCACATGGCACAGTCGTTGGTGGGAAACGTTTTATCCAGCTGAGACATGACGCCGCCGATGGATGGCTCTTTTTCAACCAGGTAAACATAATAGCCGGAATCAGCCAGATCAAGTGCGGATTGCATGCCGGCAATGCCGCCACCAACAACCATAACAGATCCGATAACATCATTGGTCATAGTTAGTTTACTCCTGTAAAAAATTGCGGGATCAGATGTTTAACGTTATCTGCCCCGACGTTGTTAGTAGAAAACTATATAAAATCAAAGGGTAAGTATTTTTTTTTCGTGTAAATCAAATTTTCTTGATATCTTTAATTAGTTATGATGTCAATAAAATTTTGAGCAATCTCCCATCATCACCTAATTTATTGATAATTGACAAGTCCTGTCACGGATGATCGTCCAGGTATATAAACCATGGTAAAGTACGGTAAACAGAAACTGATTGTGATTTGCGGTCCGACCGGCATCGGCAAAACGGAATTGTCATTGTCTCTTGCAGAAGCGTTTAATGGGGGTATTGTCAGCTCCGATTCCATGCAGATCTATCGGTATATGGATATCGGGACGGCAAAACCGGATGCCGAAGAATTGGGCCGGGTACCCCATTATATGATTGATATCGTCGATCCGGATGAACCCTATGATGCGGCAAGATTCTATCGGGAAGGCCGGCAGGCAATCGCACGGATCCAGGGCGACGGCAGCGTTCCTTTTATTGTTGGCGGAACGGGTTTTTATATCAAAGCCCTTTTGCACGGGCTGTTCGAAGCGAAACCGGTTAACCCCTTGATTATTGATCGATTAAAGGAAGAATCGGAGGCCCACGGCATTCATCCGCTTTATGAAAGGCTATCTGCCTGTGATCCCGGGGCGGCATCTCGAATACATGTCAATGATGCATACCGGGTGATCCGGGCCCTGGCGGTGTTTGAAATGAGCGGAAAACCCATGTCGGAATTCCAGCAGGCGCACGGGTTTGCCGAAAGTCCGTTTGATATATTGAAAATCTGCCTGTTTAGCGATCGGGAGATGCTTTACGACCGGATTAACCGGCGGGTTGACCAGATGATCGACGTCGGATTTCTTGCGGAAGTGGCGTCGCTTTTGGAAAGAGGGTATTCCGGGGATTTAAAATCCATGCAATCCATTGGTTACCGGCACATGGTGGATTATATCAATGGGAAAAACACATGGGATGAAACCTTATATACGTTAAAGCGGGATACCCGGCGTTTTGCCAAACGCCAGCTGACCTGGTTCCGGAAGGATCAGGAGATGATCTGGAAATCACCGGAAGGTGAGGTGGAGATTATGGAGATGGTGA
>CAZQLG010000492.1:0-2274 GCA_964594105.1 uncultured Desulfococcus sp.
GGGTTATTTTTTTTTTGTGGCGTCTTTGTTTGTCGGATGTACTGTGTTGTAGCGATTTTTCGTAGCACTCAAGATACTATATGTATGATTGCAGGCTACGAAAAATCGCTACGCCTTGCCAAATTTTATGGAATTGGTGTAACTTTCAACTTAGCCACTCATATACTTTTATGAGATTTTCAACTTCCAAATAACTCATCCGTAAATATTTGAAATAATGGATAAGTTATTTTATAATACAGAGGTGAGGCGTCACCATGAAAAGCTTTTTACGGATCATTTAATTATGCCTAAACAAAAAAAGATGGTACTTCTTATAGGTATCAGCATAATACTTTTTTTTGCCGGAATCGTTTCCGCTGAAACCAGGCCTATGAAAGATCAGGCCGGCCGGATCGTAGACGTGCCGGTATCACCCAACCGGGTGGTCTCCCTGGCACCGAGTATCACGGAAATTATTTATGATCTTAAATGTGAGGACCGGTTGAAAGGGGCCACGACTTACAGCGATTTTCCCAAAGCCGCGCAAAAGCTGCCCAAAGTCGGTTCCTATGTTTATCTGGATTTGGAAAAAATTGTTTCTTTAAAACCGGATCTTTGTATCGGCATTAAAGACGGCAATCCCAAAGCAATTGTCATGCGCCTTGAGTCTCTTGGGATTCCGGTGTATGCGGTTAATCCGAGAAGTATCGACTCAATCCAGTCAACGGTCCTTGAAATTGGTGAATTGTTGCAGGCTTCGGAAAAAGCCAGGCACATGGTCGGGGAAATGGAATCCCGCATTGATTATATTCGTCAATTAACCGCAACAGCGAAAAATCAGCCCCGGGTTTTTTTTCAGATCGGTATTTCACCGATTGTGTCGGCCGGATCAGATACATTTATTCATGAATTAATTGAAATGGCCGGCGGGATCAATCTGGCGCAGTCGTATATATCATACCCGAGATTCTCAATCGAAGAGGTGGTCGTCGCAGCACCGGATATCATGATCATCACATCCATGGCCAGAGAAAAAATGTTTGATCAGATCATGGCAAAATGGAAACAGTGGCCGAATATTCCGGCAGTGAAAAACGACCGGATATTTCTTGTCGACTCCAATTTATTTGACCGCCCAACCCCCCGTCTGATTGAAGGACTGGAAGTCTTGCTTCAAATAATCCATCCGGAATTAAATTTTAAACCGGTCAATTTTTAGATTAATCAGGGAACACGATGTCTTCAGTTGTAAAACAAATAATTGCGGTTTCCGGCATCATGATTCTTTTTTTAGTTTGCGTGATGGTTTTGGGACTTTGTTTTGGGTCGTCCGGAACCGGAATCCGTTCTTTTGCTGAAACCATTGAAAGTTTTTCAAATCCCGATTCTCTGTATTATACCATTATATGGAAAATTCGTTTTCCCCGTGTTTTGATTGCTGCAATGGTTGGCGCCGCCCTGTCTTTGGGGGGGCTCGTCTTTCAGGCATTAATGCGAAATCCGCTTGCTGAACCTTATATCCTGGGGATTTCTGGTGGATCTGCCATCGGCGCCATTATCGGCATACTATTAAACCTGTCCCGTTTTCCGGGAGTCAGTATTCTCGCTTTTTTAGGCGGCATGGGAACATTGTTTCTGGTGCTGCTTATTTCGACCGGAAAAACCCTGTTGAAAAAAGAGTCTCTGCTCCTGTCCGGTGTTATGGTAAACGCATTTTGCTCAGCGGTAATTATGTTTTTAATTTCCCTGACCCAGGATGCAAGAATTCACAATATTATGTTCTGGCTCATGGGAGATCTGTCGTCGGGCGGTAAAAGCGAAGCCCTGATTATGGGAATCATTCTGCTGCCGTGTTTTGTGATCATTTTCTGGTTTTCCAATTCAATGAATCTGCTGTTGATGGGCAAGGAAATGGCGCTTTCCATGGGGGTCAATGTCAAAATCATCACCGTATCTTTGCTTATGATCAGCTCTTTTATGGTGAGCGCAACCGTCTGTTACTGCGGTCTGGTTGGGTTTGTCGGACTCGTTATCCCTCATCTGCTCAGGCTGGTGTTTGGGTCTGACCATCGAGTGCTGGTGCCGGCCTGTATATTCGGGGGCGGTGCCTATCTGGTGCTGTGTGATTTGCTGGCACGGACGCTTCCGCATCAGGGAGAAATGCCGGCCGGTGTTATCACGGCTTTAGTCGGGGCCCCGGTGTTTATATTCCTTTTAAAAAGGTCGGAATGATGGAAACATCTGTTTGTGCTAAAAATCTGTCCTATGCATATGACGGTGCCACTGTATTAA
>CAZQLG010000493.1:0-2257 GCA_964594105.1 uncultured Desulfococcus sp.
CAGATGAAGATTTCCAGGTCAAGGTCGGAACTATTATTGTGGCCACGGGACTGGAACCCTATGATCCGCGTGAAATGGATGAGTATGGCTACACCCGCTATGAAAACGTCATGACCAGTCTGGAGTTTGAGCGCATGGTTAATGCCGGCGGTCCCACAAAAGGCGAGCTCATTTGCCTGAAGGGTCGTCAAACGCCCCGATCAGTTGGCTTTATTCAGTGCGTGGGGTCCCGCTCCCGGCAGAAAGGCGGGGAATATTGTTCCAATACCTGCTGCATGAATACCATTAAAAGCACCCTTGTGTTGAAAGAGCATTATCCGGACATGGAAATCAAGGTGTTTTATATTGATATCCGGGCGTTTGGCAAAGGGTTTGAAGATCTTTACAACCGTAGCCGTCAGATGGGCGTGCAGTATATCCGGGGGCTGCCCGGCAGTATTGAGGAACTGGATGACGGCAGTGTGCGGGTGGCGGTGGAAAATACCGGAACCGGCCGAATTGAATATCATGACCTGAATATGATGGTGCTGGCGGTGGGAATGAAACCGTCTTCCGGGACCCAGCGGCTCCAGGAAATGATGGGGCTCCAGCTGACGTCGGACGGGTTTTATCTTGAGGCCCATCCCAAATTGCAGCCCGTGGACGCGGCCACCCGGGGGATTTTTTATGCCGGATGCGCAGAAGGGCCCAAAGACATCAAGGAAAGTGTGACCCAGGGGTCGGCAGCGGCTGTCCGGGCCATTCGCCTGATGCACAGGGGCGTTATCACCACCGAACCGATTACCGCTGAGGTGATTGCCGAGCATTGTGTCGCCTGCGGTAAATGCGCAACGGTCTGTCCGTATAATGCGATTGTCGTAGATACCAAGAAAAAAACACCGGCAGTGGTGAACACCGCCGCCTGTGCCGGGTGCGGTACGTGTGCTGCGGAATGTAAATTTGACGCTATTGTCATGCACCATTACACGGATGAACAAATTACGCGTCAGGCAGACATGATGCTGGCTGAAAACGCAGCGGAAAAAATTCTTGTATTTGCCTGCAACTGGTGCTCTTACGCGGGGGCGGATTATGCCGGTGTGGCCCGGCTTCAGTACCCAACCAATGTGCGCCTGATTCGAACCATGTGTTCGGGCCGGGTGGATGAGAAATTTATCTGGCATGCATTGGAAAAGGGGGCACCCGTCATCCTGGTCAGCGGATGCCATATCGGGGACTGTCACTATATTGATGCCAATCACTGGACCGAGAAACGGATCCAAAAGATTCATAAAAAAATGGAAAAAATAGGGATTCGCGCAGAACGTCTTTGTTTGGAATGGATCAGCGCGGCCGAGGGGAATCGGTTTGCTCAGGTGATGAAAGATATGGAAAAACTCCGTCAGAATGTAACGATAGCGGAAATTGTTGAAACAATTCAAATTTTAAAGGCGCGGAAGAAGAAATAAAAAAGCAGGTGGAAGGTATAAGGTAGAAGACTGAAGGGAAAAAATAAAAAACGTCGAATATTCAACGTCCAACATTGATGGCTTCGTAAAAAGTCCAAATTCTTTGTTGCGCTTCATCCTTCGTTTCTTCATGGTACGCTAAGTACAAATCATCACTCAGGATTTGCGCGCCTCGAATTTGGCGCTTTTTTCTTTGCCATCGAAATCTGACTTTTTACGAGTCTGTCAAAAGGGAAAAAATAAAAAAAGGTGGAAGGTGAGAAGGTACAATGAATCAATCATTAAAAGGCGCCGTGTTGTCAGGCCTGATATTCCCAGGTTTGGGTCAGATTGTGTTCAAACATTTTTTACGGGGTGCGGCAATCATGCTTACGGTTTTGGTCAGTATGGCCGTAATTGTAGTGAAAGCCGTACAACAGGCCCTTGCCATTCTGGAAAAGATTGAACGGGAAGGTGGGGTAATTGATATAGAGACCCTTTCCACGGCCGTTAATCAGGCTTCAACCAATTTCGGGGACATCACATTTAATTTTTTTTTGTTATTGATAATTGCATGCTGGATCATAGGGACGGTTGACGCTTACAGAATCGGAAGGAAAAAAGATATGGCAGCGCGTTCATCAAAGCAAGATTAAATATCCGTTCCCATGTTGTATGCGGATGGCTGAAAGCGTGCAAGAAATCGAGAGTCAAAAAGCCAATAAATAAAAAAAGGGCGCTGATAATCAGCGCCCTTAACTGTATTGAGATGGTAATTATATAAATTACATCGCTGTTTCCGGGTGAAAGACGTTCACTTCTTTTAGATC
>CAZQLG010000494.1:0-2248 GCA_964594105.1 uncultured Desulfococcus sp.
CACTCAAAATACGCCGTGGCAGCGTACTATCTTATTGCCCCGGCGGAAGCAAGCTCCAACCTGGCCCGCTACGATGGCGTTAAATACGGCATCCGGGATAAAAATGCTGCCAGCCTGATTGATATGTACCGACAAACCCGTTCAACCGGATTTGGCCCGGAAGTTCAGCGCCGCATCTTGCTGGGCACCTATGCCCTGTCTGCCGGCTACTATGATGCCTACTATAAAAAAGCATCCCAGATCCGAACGCTGATCAAAAATGATTTTATAAAGGCGTTTGACGCCTGTGACATTATTCTATCGCCGGTCACACCTTCGCCGGCGTTTAAAATCGGGGAAAACATCGACGACCCATTAACAATTTATCTTTCCGATATTTTTACACTTTCGGCCAATCTTGCAGGGATTCCCGGGCTCTCAGTCCCCTGCGGCTTTTCCCAAACCGGTCTTCCCATCGGCCTTCAGCTAATGGGTAACTATTTTGATGAAACCACTATTTTAAATGCTGCGTACTGTTTTGAACAGGCCTCGGAATTTCACAAACAGCGTCCAGAACTTTAGCGCACGATATTAAGAAAAGGAAGATTATGAGCATCTTACCGGAAGGCGAAGACTTACGAAAAGCAGTTAAATGGATGGATGAAATGCTGCAGGACAAGACCGAAAAATCAACTTTCGAACTCATCAGCAAAGCATCTATAAAATTCGACCTGCCGCCCAATGATGAGGAATTTTTGATGCGGAATTTTTGTAAAAAAGATTCAGACTGTTGATTAAGCAATCATTATAATACGTTATTTCTCTTAATGGGGGAAGGAAGCCATCGTGTCCAAAATTAAAATCCTTCCGGAAATTCTTTCTAACAAAATCGCTGCCGGTGAAGTGGTGGAGCGACCTGCTTCTGTGGTCAAGGAACTGATTGAAAATTCCATTGACGCCAAAAGTACGAAAATCACCATTGAAATCAGCCAGGGCGGACGGTCCCTGATCCGAATTTCAGACAACGGCAGTGGCATGACACATGATGATGCGCTGCTTGCCATCGAGCGATATGCCACCAGCAAAATTTATACTGACGATGATCTGTATGCCATCAATACCCTGGGATTTAGAGGGGAAGCATTGCCCAGCATCGCGTCAGTGTCTAAATTAACCATTATTACCAAGGACAAAGCCTCTGTTTCCGGTACCCGCATTGATATCGAAGGCGGTAAAATTAAAAAAGTCGCCGATGCCGGCGCACCGGACGGAACCATGATTTCAATTCATCAACTTTTTTTTAATACCCCGGCCCGGCGTAAATTCTTGAAAACCATACCCACGGAAATGGGCCATATTGCAGACGTGGTTTCCTGCTGCGCACTTGCTTGTCCTGACATTCAATTTCGATTGCGCCACAACCAAAAAGAAATTAAAAACTGGCCGCCGGTCCGTTCACCCATTGACCGGGTCATTGATGTTCTTGGCAGCGACCTGCAATCATCGCTTTATCCGTTTAATTATAATGACGGGTATCTGACCCTGTCCGGCTGGACGTCTGATCCGGCAATTACCCGAAGCACCTCCCAAAAAATCTATTTATTCGTTAACGGCCGGCTGATCAGGGACCGGGGGATTCAATACGCCATTTTCGAAGGCTATCGGGGACGAATTATGAAAGGACGCTTTCCCGTGGCCGTCCTGTTCATCACCCTGCCCCCGGATCAGGTGGATGTCAATGTCCATCCCACCAAGCACGAAGTCCGGTTTGCCCATCAAAAACAGGTATATGAAGCCGTTAAATCAGGCGTGCTCAACATCTGGAAAACCCGACCCAAAGCGCAATGGGCCTATTCGGAACCACCTGTCACAGAATTAAGAGAAACTCCGCCCCTTTCATTTGACCGGCCGACTTCAAAAAAACCTGAATTACATGATTTTATTGTAAAAAAATCAAACCCCAGCCCCGAACAAGGGCCATCAAAAATATCTGTTACCCCTTTTCCGCCGGAAGCTGAAAACAAAGCCCCTGAAACACAGACGATTCAAAACAACCCTTTTCAACAGGCCCCGGCAGCCCGGCAGGTACCTCTCTGGGAACAGAAAAAATTTGCCGATGCCACCGTCATCGGCCAGTTTAACAATACCTATATTTTATGTGAGAGTGATGATGCACTGATTATTGTGGATCAGCATGCCGCCCATGAACGCATTGCCTATGAGCGTCTTAAAAAAGCAAAACAGTTAAAGCGCCTTGTCTCTTCCCAGA
>CAZQLG010000495.1:0-2244 GCA_964594105.1 uncultured Desulfococcus sp.
AATTTTAAAAATTTGATTATCTTATGACCTGGTTTTCGTTTGCATTTTTAACCGCACTCTTTGTGGCCGTCCATGATACATGGGTGAAGAAATGGTTCTCTCACCTGACGGCTTATGAAATGTTTGTATTTCCGTTATTTTACAGTCTGCCGTTAATCGCAATCAGTCTTTTGTTTATCAGCGTTCCGCCTCTGGACCGGGTTTTTTATATTACGTTTTTAATCAGTTTGCCGCTGAACGCAGTCCCGTTTTTCATGTATATAAAGGCCATCAAAATATCGCCTTTGTCGCTGACCGTGCCTTACCTGGCATTCACGCCGGTATTTATGATTGGGACCGGTTTTTTGATGTTAAATGAGATGCCGGACATTTGGGGAATTGCCGGGATCTTGGCCGTGTGCATCGGCAGTTATGTGTTAAATATTGACCCGCAGAGCCGATCATTTATAGATCCGTTACGGGCGGTTTTTAGGGAAACCGGCTCATGGATGATGGTGATTGTGTCATTTATTTTCAGTATTTCCGCAGTCCTTGGCAAACTGGCGATTCTGCATTCATCGGTGTTGTTTTTTCAGATGTCTTTTTTTGCTGTCTTAAACCTGATTATTATTATTATTTTTCTGGTGATTCGAAAAATTAGGCTGAAGACATTTGTCGAACAGCCGGTAAAAGGGATGGTGGCCGGGGTGTTGCTATACTGTCATATCCTTTTTCACGGATATGGTATATCCATGACCAAGGCGGCGTACATGATATCCGTTAAACGTCTCAGCATCGTTTTTGGGGTGATATCCGGCGGGCTGGTGTTTCATGAGGAAAATTTCCTGATGCGGTTTTTGGGGGCAATGCTGATGTTCTCCGGAGCGGTGGTAATTCTGCTGATGGCAAAATAAGCAGATATGGTGCCCTGAGGATGCTTACAAATCTTTTAAGAAGGGAGACAGAATAATGAAAGGTGTATTTTTTATTGTCATTTTAATTGCCATGTTGATTGTCGGAATATTAACCATTAAAGACATGAAAACCGAAACAGTGGATGGGACGGCTCGGGAGAAAGCGGTTGAAAAGGCGGAAGACGTCGCCCAACAGGCTGAAGAGGCAATGGATCGAATTCGGAAGACCACCAAAAATATTGAAATTCCTTCGCGTGAATAATGGCAAGCGGTGAGTGGAAACGGATGTGATGGTGAATCCATCCGGTCCTTTTGAAAAAAATATGTCGGCCATGGTTGTAATATAGAAAAGGTGACTTATTTTAGTCGCTCACTCTGCCGAAACGTTGCGGGGTGTTTGTTGAATAATTGTACAATTTTTTAAAATAAACGCAGGAGATAAAAATGACAGACATTGTAAAAATTACGCTCTACAGCGGCGGCCACAAGGGCGCTGAGGCGGAATTCGGCAAACTTGCCGAAATCTGGAATATGGAAGAAGTAAATATTTCATTTGAAGGGCACGATATCGAGCGTACCCGGGGCGTCCGGGTTCTGAGCCGGGAAGCGCTTCAAAAAGGCGATGTCAGCATGGAAATTGTGTCCAAGCTGATGAAACGCAATTACGCCCGAACCGAAAAGATCCGAAAAGTCATCCAGTCCATTTTTCACATGGTTAATGACGGCTACCAGGTTATTGCCGTCGGCTGGATACAGGCGGATAATACGGTAAAGGGGGGCACCGGCTGGGGGGTCGAGCTGGCAAAGCTGTTTAACCGGCCGGTGAGTGTCTATGATCAGGGCCAAAAGGGGTGGTTCTCCTGGGAAGACAACCAATGGGTTGAAAGCACCCCCGTGATTACCTCAGATACGTTTGCCGGCACTGGTACCCGTAACCTTTCCGATGACGGCCGACAGGCCCTTCGCGATCTTTTCATTCGTTCATTTGGCCCGGCGGAAAAATAGTGAATGGGCTCGTGGGTGGTGCCGGCAAATAGCTGCCGGTGTCTGAAGCACCAGCGGGTGATTAACTGGTTTTACGAGAGCATCAATATTGATGGCTTCGTAAAAAGTCCAAATTCTTTGTTGCGCTGCATTCTTCGTTTCTTCAAAGTACGCTAAGTACGAATCATCACTCAGGATTTGCGCGCCTCGAATTTGGAACTTTTTTCTTTGCCATCGGAATCTGACTTTTTACGAGACTGTCAATATTAAGACAAATATTTTTCTTTTATATGGCTGATTTCTTTTTTCATATTTTCGATTAATTTATTGCAGGCTTTTTTAACGGCCCGGGCCACTTGCATGGTCT
>CAZQLG010000496.1:0-2240 GCA_964594105.1 uncultured Desulfococcus sp.
TGATGTCCTCATCAGCCGCTTGCAGAAGTTTTTCGTAACTGTACACCGGAGACAGCGAAGTCTTGATTTCGGAAAGGTCCTTGTCGGTCAGGATGATATATCTTTTTACCGTGTCACATTGGCCGGCAATTGCTTCGGCAATGGGAATTAATGTTTCATCCACCAGAATATATTTTGCTTCCGCGTGATTGACCACATATCCGAGGTCCGGGGGAGACAGACGGATGTTCAGCAGTAGCAAAACTGATCCGATACCCGGAATGCCGTAATATGCCTCCAGGTGGCGATGTGAATTCCAGTCCAGCACGCCGATCCGGTCGCCTACCTGAGCGCCGATGCCGGTGAGCGCGTTGCCAAGCCGTTTGACCCGGGCATAGACGTCTTTATACGTGAAACGGCGTTTGCTGCCGTCAAGCTGGATGGAAACAACTTCCTGCCTGCCGAAGCTCTTTGCCGCATGACGTAAAATGTTGGTGACGTTCAGTTGGTAATCGTCCTGTGATGTTGCCGGAAATCCCATGATCGGTTTGCTGCTCATGATTGTTCTCCTTTATTTGAAAACTAAATAAAGTGAAAGACGGTAAATTTCAGACAAGATTATTCATAATATAATTTTATCAAATACGCTATTTTATTTTTTAGCCGATGATAACCAACCCGGCAACCCAGGACATTGATTCTTCATCTGTTTTATCTTTTTGTATGTTCATTTCCACAGACCATCCGGCGGCTGCCATCAGCTTTGAAACATTGATGCCGTAACCCGACATGGATGGCCGGGCGGATTGGGGATACCGGCATTTGCCATTATTCGAAATTATTTGGCAGGCGGCATGCTCATAACAAAAAATCTCTTTACACGAACTACCGGCAAAGGCTTGTGAGTTTTTATATCCCATACTCACAGCAGACTGTTCCACACCGGCAACAATTTCATGAAGCAGTTGCATCACTTCCCGGCGTTGTTCGGAAAACAAAATCGATGAAAGAAGATCAATTCTTATGACAATTGCGTGCGTTTTATTGTTTAAAAATTTTCTGAGTCCGGCGGGTCCTGAGACATGGGGCGGACAACTAAGCGACAGGCCGTAGTTTTTGCATTGGGGCTCTTTGCAAAGAGTTGCCAGTCTTTCTTCTGTAGAAATGTCATCTGTCGATATTATCGCGGCTTTACTCGCCCCTGATTGCATGGCCAGCTGAACCAGTGGGTCCAGAAGCGGATTTATTGAATTAAAAATCAAAGGAACTGCCGACACTTGCGACCGCAAATTCATTTTTAAAATGCGACCTGATGATGGCAGCAGCATGAAAACCGGTGCAATGGGATGTGCCAACAACTTTGACATTATATTTTTTAAATGTTTCCACGGCCTTGTTGATATAAGTTTCAGGCGCGCTCCCTAAATGGGTGCCGCCGATGACAGCATGAAATTGTTGGTGTCCAGTTTTGCTGCTCAAGTCATCTAAAATTTCCACAACACCGGCATGGGCGCATCCCAAAAGCACCACCGGGCCGGAATCGGTTTCCAGCAGCAGGCTTAAATCATCATTAAACGGATCATCAATAATATTTTCGCCATCCTTGCATTTTAACCGCACATCCCAGGTTTTCCACCCAACGGGCCTCTCAACGTCTGCGATAGCAAAAACCCGATCGGTTATCTGGGTAAAATGGTCCACAAAGCGAAACTCAGCACCGGATTCTTCATAGTCTTTTTTGCTGTTTTGAAATCCAATGGGAATTTCAAAATTGCCGTCCGGTGTTTCAACGTACGCGATTTTATTTTTAAAAGCATCCGAGTGAAGATATACCGGTACATCGGATTTTCTTTGTTTTAAAACCGGCAGCAGGCCGCCGGTATGATCATAATGCCCGTGGCTGATAATAATTTTATCGATCGTATCTACATTTTTTCCCAACAGGCCCATATTATTGATGATGCCCACACCCTGGCCGGTATCATAAAGTACGGTATCTTTATCTTCGATTAAAAATGAAAGCCCATGCTCGCCCACAAGTCCCTTTGGCATCGGGGTGCCAATTGTATTTTCACACAAAACAGTCACTCTCATGTTTTTCCCCTCACCCGGCCAAGCCGGAAATAATTATAAGATTATACTCATTGACAGAACCATCTTGTCAAAACAAGACGTACAAAATCAACAGATTTTTTGGCAGGAAGTGATCAGATGTTAGTGGCTTCCAGCTTTTATTATGTATTTAAATCTTGTCATCATTA
>CAZQLG010000497.1:0-2235 GCA_964594105.1 uncultured Desulfococcus sp.
CCGATGGTCCACCAGGCGTATCTTGCCCAGTCCACATAAATACCTTCCACCAGCTTGGCCATATTGTCGACGGGCAGAAACAGGTATTTTGTAAAAAGGTACTTTTGAAACAGATTCATCTGGGAAAGAATCTGCATGAAAAAGTAGATGACAATGGCGGTTGCCACGGCCCCGCCCGATCCTTTAATCAGGATAGAAATAAAACATCCAAAAGCAATCAGGGCGATCATGGCAATTACCGTAAGGCCCATCCCGCCAAAAAAAGCAGTGCTAAGCTCTGATGCGGAAAACAGAAGATAGTCGCCTTCCTTGATGGCTGTCAGACCGCCTAAAAAATGACCGAGCGCAAGACTGATGAGATGATAAGAAACAACGAGTCCGGTGCTCAAACAAGCCAGTGCGATGAATTTTCCGAGAATAAAATTGCGGCGCTTCACATCCCGGACCAGAATGTTTTTAGCGGTTCCCGTGGCAATCTCTTCGGAAAGGGTCATCGAAGAATAGGCTAAAACGATCAACGCCAGCAGCTGAAGACAGATTTTAAGAGAAAAGATGGCGACCTGGAAACCGGTACCTAAATCATCGTTGGCAAGCCGGGCGGAATGCTCGAAAAAAGCGGCACCGATTTGAATTGCGAAAATAGCCAGAGCAATCCCGATCGCTGAACGCTTGTGGAACACTTTTTCCAGTTCAATTTTTACTAAAATAGGTAATTTAGACATGACACTCTCATTGGGCTTTAATTTGTTATCAGAATCTGCACCTTCCCCTGTTCTTCAGTTACGGCAGTGGGTGTAAAAATCATGACCACATCACTTTTGGCATCGGCATTCACTTTGTAGGGCTTCACCATCAGTCCATTGTTCGGTATTTCAATTTCAAATTCAACATCTGCTTTTTCTCTGGGTACGCCGTCTTCCGGTGCATAGTGAACCTTTAACTTACCGTCTTGTGAACGCAGAAAATCCCTGCAACCGTCTCCGTTAAAGTCTCCGCCAAAGGTGGATACCGGAAATCTTCTGCCCTTTGTATCCAGTTCAAACGTGACTTCCAGCTCAAAATCCGGTTTTTTGCGATATTGACCTGAATCGTCCATCACATACCATAAAACCATTATTTCAACATCACCGGAGATCAGCATGGATATAAAATTAAACACACCGATTTCAATGATCGGTATATAGATATCCATCTTGCCGTCATTGTTCAGATCCACGATCTTGCTGTAAATCTGAAGCCCGCGGTTGATAATAATATGGTCCGGCACTTTATTAAAAATCCCGCCATTGTGGGGATTTTCAGGATCTTCATGCCCGAAAAAGACCTGGAACTGTTTTTTTGGATTTAACGCGCCGTCTTTCATTGAAAATTTTTCAACGATCATATCCAGCAGACCGTCATCGTTCAGGTCGGTTAATGAGGTGATCCCGATTTTATCTTTTAGCCGGTCCCGTTCGTGCAAACGACCAGGGCCGCTCATCGAGGTATAGGCCAGTGTTATGTCGAAATCAAAATCAATGACCGCTGAATCATCATTTGAAAATTGTCCGGCAGCATTTTGAAAAAATACTTTAAGGTGATTACCATGCACTGTGACAATATCGTTAAGCTGATCCCTGTTGTAGTCAAAAATAATGGTGTTGGGGGTTAAAAACGTGGAAATCAGACTCCGACAGGCTCCGCGTAACGACTTGATACTGTTCTGCACCGGACAATCCAGCGTTGCGGTCATGGTATATGTGCCTTCTGTCTGCAAGTCGTTTGGCTGCAAGTCGTTTGGCTGTATGTCGTTTGGCTGCTTGCTGTAAATGACATAATGATGAAATTGCGGGATCAGGATTTCCTCAACCCCGTCGTTGTTCAGGTCGCGGGCAAAATTCAGACGCTCTAAAAACGACTGATCCGGAAGCTTAAAAATTGACGGTGTTTTAAAAAACAAAACAGGGGAGGCATCATAGCGTCCGTCAATTATTTTGTAATAAAACAGACCTTCGTTTTTAAAAAAAAGGATTTCTTTGTCCGGAGTAGCATCGATATCCGCAACATCATACACCACGGCATCGGGTGCGATTTCAAACCGATAGTCCGCCTGTTTGTTAAACCCATTTGCGCGCTGATAAAAAACGGAAAAATAACGGGAGATACTTCCATCGTTCCGCATCGCATGAAAAAACAGGCCGTCGTTTAAGCCGTCCGCGTTTAAGTCTTCAATGACGCAATCGATATAGTCGCCTT
>CAZQLG010000498.1:0-2227 GCA_964594105.1 uncultured Desulfococcus sp.
AAAAGCGCTGTCCGTAAAAGCGATCCAATTATATCATTAAGATCATACAAAAAAGAGATTTGAATATTATGAATATTGACCAGGAGTTGAGCGACAGACCAAGAGAAGCCTGTGGCGTTTTCGGAATACACAATCACTTCGAAGCCGCTCGGCTGACTTATTTCGGACTTTATGCCCTTCAGCATCGGGGGCAGGAAAGCGCCGGCATTGCCATTGTACGGGATGAACGTATTACATATCATAAGGGCATGGGACTTGTTTCGGACGTATTTAATGATGACCAGCTGGCGTTTTTAAAAGGCGAATGCAGTGCCATCGGGCATGTGCGGTATTCCACAACCGGGGAGTCCATTCTGATTAATGCCCAGCCGTTTGTTATTACTCATAGTGGTAAGTCGTATGGGGTGGCCCATAATGGGAACCTGGTCAACGCACATATTCTGAAAAAAGAACTGGAAGAGGAAGGGTCGATTTTTCAGACCACCACAGACAGTGAAATTTTTCTTCATTTGTTTGTAAAAAATCTGAAACACGGGTTTGAAGAGGCCCTGGTCAATGCCGTAACCCGCCTGAAAGGCGCGTACTCCTTTGTTCTGCTGACCAGTCGGGGGGAAGTCGTTGGGATTAAAGATCCCAATGGATTTCGGCCTCTGTGTCTGGGAAAATTGAGCAATAATCATTATGTGCTGGCGTCTGAGTCCTGCGCATTGGATCTGGTTCAGGCAGAGTTTGTCCGGGAACTGGATCCCGGCGAGATTGTGATTATCAGCGATGATGGGGTAAAAAGCATTCACCCCCACAAAGAGGTGCAGAGATCCAGCTGTATTTTTGAACTGATTTATTTTGCGCGGCCGGATTCAACGATTTCCGGGAATAATGTCTATCTGACCCGCAAGGCCCACGGCCGTCAGCTGGCAAAAGAAGCGCCGGTGGATGCCGACCTGGTCATGCCGTTTCCGGACTCCGGTAATTACGCGGCTATCGGTTATGCTGAAGAATCGGGTATTCCCTTTGATCTCGGAATGATACGAAACCATTATGTGGGCCGCACATTTATTCAGCCGACCCAGAGTATGCGGGATTTTTCTGTGCGCATGAAACTGAACCCGGTCAAAGAGTTGCTGAAGGGTAAGGATATTATCATCATAGAAGATTCCATTATCCGGGGAACCACAGCCAAAACAAGGGTTAAAGCCCTTCGCAAGCTGGGTGTAAAGAAAGTCCATATGCGGATCAGTTGTCCCCCCCATCGGTTTCCGTGCCATTATGGTATTGATTTTTCCACCCGGGGCGAACTCATTGCCGCCGAAAAATCCGTGGAAGAATTAAGAGAATTTCTTCATCTGGATTCCCTTCATTATCTGAGTCTCCAGGGTATGCTCGACGCAACCGGTGGTGAATCACCTGAAAATAATTTTTGTAAAGCTTGCTTTGATGGTCGTTATCCGGTAATATTTGACGATAATGTGTCTAAGACATGTTTAGAATAACTTCTAAGCATCTTCTTGTTATTCCTGAGTATGGGGGCATAAATGATCGAGTCAAAATACCTAAAGGATAATGTTCAGAATATTCAAAGGCTTATGGGTATCCCTGGGCTGAAGGAATTTGAGACCCGGAATCTGGCAAAGTTGTTGCGGCTCAGTAAAATACGGGAATATGAAAATGGAGAGATTATCATCAAGGAAGGTGATGATGATCCATGGCTTTATTTTTTGCTTTCCGGTCGGTTAATTATCAAGAAAAACGGCATCGAGATCGGTCGAATCGATCAGGTCGGCGAGATATTTGGGGAAATGAGAGTCATTGACAGGCTCACCCGTTCTGCCACGGTTTTTGCGGATGGAAAAACCCTGTGTCTGGGCGTGGACACGTCAGCAAAAGGCCGTCTCAGTACGGTCAGCAATGAAGAAAGAGACGAGCGGCTTGATTTTTTACTATTATTATACCGGATTTTTTCGGAATACATGTCGATCCGGCTTCGTGCTGTTAATGATGAATTGATCAAGGCAAAAGTCGAATCACAGGTGTTCATGGAGTCCCAACGGGAGTCGTCACAAGTATAATTATTAGTTTTTTAGGCATCATTATTCATGAGTGAAACAGTCGCGTTTTCAAAGCATAGCGTTAATGTTTTTTTTCATATCCTGACCAACTGCAATCTTAAGTGTCGTCATTGTTATATCAATCCCGATCAACACGGCAACAATACCCTTTCCATTGATAC
>CAZQLG010000499.1:0-2222 GCA_964594105.1 uncultured Desulfococcus sp.
GAACCGATATCTGATTTAAAAATAAAAATTGATTTTTAAATCAGATTTTTATGGTTTTAGTGGCGGGTGATATAAACTTGGAAAAATATATATTGTAACGGGACGGAAAAATAAAAAAAAATGGTTTTAAGGAGATTGTATAAAAAAGAATAACTTTTAATACGGGTTAAGCTGTATTCTTTTGTGTACAGTGATATGGAAAAGTATAATGTGAACGCTTACTTATTTTTTAATGCCGTATTTTGATATCAGGCGGGAAAGGTAGGTTCGCTGGATACCCATTATTGCAGCGGCTTTGCTCTGGTTTCCGCTGGTATGCTTCAGGTTGACTTTAATAAATTTTTTCTTAAAATCATCAAGCGCTTCCTGAAGCGTATGGCCAAATTCAATGTTTTCAATATTTGACTGTGTATTCAGTATCGGCAGATCTTCGGGCAGAATTTCCCTGCCGTTGCCCATAACAACAGCTCGTTCGATGGCATTGCGAAGTTCTCTGACATTCCCCGGCCAGTTATATTGGGTTATGATATCCATGGCTGCCGGGGAAATCTCTATTTGAAAATGTCCTTTTTCTTTTTGAAATATATCCACAAAATGCCGTGCGATTAAAGGGATATCTTTTTTTCGTTCACGAAGCGGGGGTATGTGAAGTTCTACCACATTTAAACGATAGTAAAGATCTTCTCTGAATCTTCCTTTAACAATCTCTTTGGGAAGATTCTGGTTGGTCGCGGCAATGATTCGAATGTCAACAGAGATTGGGGTGTTTCCGCCAACCCGGTAAAAAATGCCGTCCTGCAAGACACGGAGCAATTTTGCCTGCATGGCGGGACTCATTTCACCGATTTCATCAAGAAATAAAGTGCTGCCGTCGGCCAGTTCCAGTTTCCCGATTTTTTTTTCACTGGCACCGGTAAATGCTCCTTTTTCATGACCGAACAGTTCATCTTCCAGCAGGGTTTCAGGTACTGCCGCACAATTGAGCGTGACCATGTATCGGCCTTTTCGGGAACTGGCCTGGTGAATCAGTTGGGCCAGAAGTTCCTTGCCGGTTCCACTATCCCCTAAGATGAGTGTGCTGGCTTTGGAGTCCGCTACTTTGAGCGCATCAGCCACCACTTTTTTGATGTCTGTGCTCTGGCCGACGATCTGGCCGGTGAGGCCAAGGGCCTGTTTCAGCCCTTTGTTTTCCCGTTCTGCGGTTTGGAATTTTTTTGCATTGACAATGGCCAGTGCCGCAACGTCGGCAAAAACATTGAGCAGTTCCAGGTCGCTTTTTTGAAACGCTTCACCTTCCGCCTTATTGATAAATTCGATGGCGCCGATGACGTTGTTTTTAACTTTCATGGGGACGCACAGAATGGATTGCGTTTTGAAGCCAATTTCATCGCTGATATTTCGGTACCATCGTTTATCTTGAGAAACGTCTTCAATTAAAAGCGGTTCACCGGTTTCAGCCACATGCCCGACAATTCCCTGGCCGAGACTGATTTCGAAATTCTTCATTTTGTCTTTCTGGGTGCCGGTGGTAACTTTGAAATAGAGCTTTTGGGTTTTCTGATCCAGTAGAAGGAGGGAGCTGGCCTTGGCACGCATGATGCGGGTCCCGGTGTGGAGGATGAGTTCAAGAAGTTGGTTAAGGTCCTGGACAGAAGAGACCCACGTGAAAATATTTTTTAACTGTCCAATTGCAATGTCTTTATTTTCCTGAAGTAATACCATACAATAAATCCAATACGGGTTTTTTTACTGTTTTCAGTTGTGAATTTTATTTACCGGATCAACTGAAAAATCATCTTATCTTAAAACTCATTTCAACGTAACTCATTGGGTGTAGTTTTTTAATTTAAATGAAGTTTTTTAAAAAAACAATGAAAATAGAACCCGGGCTGGCAAAGTATAAGAAAATCGAAAATTCGAACAATTGATTCAAGTTAATACCTGAATTTTGCACGAGTCGGAGGCTTCCATATGCAAGGCATTTAATGGCGCAACTATAGTGAACTATTGCAAGTCATTAATAACGCAGCAGATGGGAGCCTCCGGCTCGCCCTCTGGGTGAAAATTGATAAGAAATAATAAAATGATTCTTTACAAACCCAGTATTTTCAAATGATAAAACGGTTCTTATCAATTTTCATGCAAAATTCAGGTAATAATAACTTGGTGTTTTTGAACACTCAACCGGCATGGGTTGAATTAGATATTCTCAAGCAACTCAG
>CAZQLG010000500.1:0-2215 GCA_964594105.1 uncultured Desulfococcus sp.
TAAGGTCAATTACAATTTTTTGGTGAAAAATGACAAGCAACAGAAAACAACAAATATTAGAGACTGCGGCAGAACTTATGCAGACACGAGCTTTCACGGCATTCAGCTACCAGGATATTGCAGACAGGCTTGGGATAACAAAAGCTGCCATACACAGTCACTATCGAACCAAAGAGATGCTTGGAAATGCGCTTTTAGAAAAATATCTTGAAGAGGCTAAGGACTTTTATTCTGAGGCTGAAAGCTGTGGCGATGGTGCCTGGGACAAATTTGATGCGTTTATGGCCGGACTGGTAAGTACGATCATTGAGGAAAACAAAGTCTGTCCGGTCACTGTATTGCAGGTGGAGCATAATGTTATTCAGGAATCCATGCAAAGAGGTATCAGTAAAATTTATAATCAAAACAAGGTCTGGATGACAAAAATACTTAAGCAGGGACGTGATGAAAAGGTGATGGCTTTTCAGGGGAAATCTGAAGATCAGGCATCCCTTATTTTGGCTACTCTTCAGGGTGCGCTTATGAATGCAAGGGCGGAAGGGCCTGAGCTATTTGAAATAATTGTCGGGCAGATCAAAAAAAATATGAAACCGGCATAATGGTTTTTAAGGGTTAATCGACCTGCGTAATTGCAGGTCCTTTTTTTTAATCATATAACTTTCCTACCAGTAAGTTATTTTTTTCTTATATGCATTACATGCTGGTAGGACAGGCGATTTAAATTTATAATAAAAAACAAAAGGAGAATCACAATGGATATAAAAAAAATGACTGCACCGTGCGGACTGGCCTGTTGGGCTTGTGCCTATTACAAAGACAATATTACTGATGAGCTGGCTCATCAGGTCGGAGAGAGGATAGGAATAGAGGCTAAGGATATGTACTGTGGGGGCTGCAGAAGTGAAAAAGGCTGTTCTTTTGGCAATGCATTAACTGACAATAAAGGGTGCCCGACTAAAAATTGTGTAGCAGACAAGGGGCTGCATAACTGTTCTGAATGCAATGAATTTCCCTGTGAAAACCTGATGCCGGTAGTTGAGAATGCTGCAAGTGCGCCTCATAATACCAAGGTGTATAACTTAAGCCGAATCAGGCTAAACGGTCTGGAAGCATGGGGGGAAGAAGCTGCCCTGATCCAGAAAAAATATTTCAAAGGCAAATTTGTTTACGGACAAGCCCCGGTTCTTGAGGACGAAGCATAACTATTGCCCTTCCAGCAATAATTAACCAGAGGAGATTGGCGTATTATGTTTAATTACGAAGAAAGTTTTTTCGTTGAAAAAGAGATTGCGGTTTCTGCTGAAAAAGCATGGGAGATAATTTCTTTGCCGGGTAATCTCACTCTGTGGCATCCGTTCATGGAGAAACATACAGCAGAGTGCTGGAGTGGCGTCGGTTCAAAGGATCACCTGACGTATTACAGCGGCTTTGAATTTGACCGGGAGGTTATCAATTGGATAGAGGGTGTTGGCTATGATCTGAAAGTAACCGAAAATGGTAAACGTGAAAATACAGCGATCTGGCGAATAACGCCAATAAATGATCAAAGGTGTATCCTTAAAATCACCGGGCGGGTTGACTTTATTAAGAAGCTGCCTTTTCCAGTCCGGTGGGCTTTGATTAAATTCAAAATGAAACCCGTTTACAGCCAATACCTTTTTCAAATTCTGGAAGGTTTTGCATATTACGCAGAAACGGGTCAGCAGGTTTCACGGAATCAATTCGGACCCCACCCACTGATGTCTCCTTGACAAGGGGAAAAAATGAAAAACAGATGCATATGGTGTGGAGAAGATCCTTTATACATTGCTTACCATCATGAGCAATGGGGAGTTCCTGTTCATGATGACCGGCTTTTGTTTGAGTTCCTGGTTCTGGAAGGTGCCCAGGCCGGGCTGAGCTGGCTGACCATCCTGAAAAAACGGGAAAATTACAAAAAGGCGTTTCACGACTTTGATTGCGAAATAATCGCCGGTTATTCTGAAACAGATGTAAAACGACTGCTTTCTGATTCCGACATTGTGCGCAATCGCCTGAAGATAGAATCGGCCATCAAAAACGCCCGGGCCGCTATTAAGATTCAGGTGGCGTTCGGCTCCCTGGACGCCTATCTCTGGCGCTATGTTGAAGGCACTCCTAAGCAAAACAAATGGAAATCCATGGCAGAGATTCCGGCGAAAACCAAATTGTCCGAAATGATGAGCAAGGATTTAAA
>CAZQLG010000501.1:0-2202 GCA_964594105.1 uncultured Desulfococcus sp.
TCACGCCTAAAAATCGTCTGCTGATGGGCCATCCGGAGAGTACGATTTTTTAATAAAAGATTAATATCTTGACTTTTGAAAAATATCAGTTATACTACGTTGAATTTTAAAGGGCTCGCATTCAATTAAGCTTGTTACTTTCCGGGTCAACACCATTTTTATAGTGGCACCCGAAAGTTTAGAACAAAGAGAATTTTATAAAAAGGAGGGTGTTATTGTGGCGAATGGTACTGTAAAATGGTTTAATGAAAAAAAAGGTTTTGGTTTTATTGAGAGTGAAGATGGAACAGATGTATTTGTTCATTTTTCAGGAATTAGCTCAGATGGTTTCAAAACACTGAATGATGGTGATAAAGTGACGTTCACCGTCGAAGATGGGCAAAAAGGCCCTTCGGCAGTGAATGTCACTGTCGTCTAAATAGGCGCGCATTTAGTTAGCATACCAAGAGGCATCCCGGCTTAGTCGGGGTGCCTCTTTTTTGTATCTTCTCATTAGATCCAAGCATTAGATCCAATCATTGATGGCTGCGCAAAAAGTCCAAATTTTGTGTTGCGCTGCTTTCTTCGTTTTTTCATGGTATTTTTGTACTTCAATTGTTTGGTAACAAAACAGATGCGGTGCCCTGTGAATGCTTACAACTTTTTTCTCGTTCTAAATCAGTGATTTTTCATGTAGTATCTGAATCAGTTGCTTTGCTTTTTCCTTAGGCGTTCCATCGATGATCCGGCCATCCCGTTTTTTTTCAGGATAGGCATATCCAGCTGTTCGGCAGGGTGATTCCGGTGGTTGCAACGTGTCTGTAGTAATTATAGTGATCCGGGATTTATTGGCCCGCAGTAAATTTGAAAGGGTCGGGTACCGGGGGTCATTGATACCGCTTTGAATGGTTAAAAGTGCCGGCAGGGTGATATCAAAAATTGCCTTAACACCGCCCTCAAGTTCCTGGTCAATGCGTATTTTTTGATGATTTGGTTCTATGCTTGTATTTATTACGGACGTTGTCCAGGGAAGTCCCAGGCGTTGCGCCAGCATAGGGCCGACCGAAAATTGCATCATATCTTCAGACATGATGCCGCAGAGGACCAGATCATAATTTTTTTCTTTTGCAACTTCCGCAATGTTTGAAGAAACAATTACGGCATCGCATGATGTATGATAATCTGAAAGTATATGTATGCCGCTGTCAGCCCCCATGCCGATTGCCCGCTTGATTATTTTTTGGCCGTTTTCCGGTCCCATGGTAATGATATCCACAATCGTTTTTGGAAAAGATTCTTTTATTAAAACAGCCTCTTCCACTGCGAATTCATCAAACCGGTTCATTCGCATATCCGCAGAATCATCAATGCTTATTTCGGGGCTTATTTCAGGGGCATCTTTGCCGGTGAATATGTCATGTTCAGGCACCGCTTTTATGCAAACGAGTATTTTCATTTTTTATTTAGTTAAGTAGATATGAATCATGCGTGTATGGTTAATTTCTGGTGATTGCAAAAGTTTGCAAAATGACCACTGCGGTATATTTTAACGCTTTGGATTTAAACGTCAAGTAAAAAATAGAACGATCGTTCGCTATTTTATTGACATCACCTGCCAAGACCGGTAGGTATTAAAATGAAGTCGATCCTTTGTTCGGTTTTTGGTAAACAAATAAAAAATATTTTATGTGGTTGACGGATCGCAAGATAATTGTGGTTGTCATATTCTGTTTTATCTTTAAACGGCAACAGGGCTTTATTGTTTTTTAAAATCAATAGAGAGGAGATTATTATGGATTTTACCATATCCGAGAAAATGAAGACGATTCTTGAGATGGTCAATGAATTCGTTGATCGGGAACTGATTCCGCTGGAGCCGGAAATAGCCAGTCTTAGTTTTAACGAGATGCTTCCTATCCTCAAGGAAAAACAGAAAAAAGTCAAGCAGATGGAACTCTGGGCACCGAATTTTCCGACAGATTGCGGTGGCATGGGAATGTCTTTAGTGGAACATGGAATGTTGTCCGAGGCACTCGGCAGAACGCCCATGGGGCACTATGTTTTTTGGTGTCAGGCACCGGATGCCGGCAACGTGGAGATTCTGCATTTACACGGTAGCAAAGAACAAAAGGAAAACTATCTCAAGCCGCTGGTGGCTGGAGACATTCGGAGCTGTTTTTCCATGACCGAGGTGGATATGCCCGGATCAAACCCGGTGCTGCT
>CAZQLG010000502.1:0-2195 GCA_964594105.1 uncultured Desulfococcus sp.
CCCATCTCTAAGGGTTCGCGCAAAATATTTTTCCCAAAAGCACTATGGATACCCATTGACGGTCTGATTAAATTATTGTTTCTTCATCTCACCGTCTCCTTTCCTAATTACGGGAAGGAGTGTTGCCCTTATCTGAATCAATTTTCATGAATTCCTGTTAACACAAACATTGTGTTGTAATGCCAGATTAACAAAATAATGAAAAAAATAAATGAACAAAAGTAGTGCCATAAAGAAATTTTTTGAAAAATGCAGCTGTCAATTTGCTGATAAACAAAATCTTATAGCATAGACTATATTACTTACAGTAACGGTGATCGAAGATAGAATCAAACCCCCAGTTTCCCTTTGGAATTTTTGGTGCGCATAATGCGCTTTACAGTAGGGTCTGAGAAGGTATATATTTAAATTTATTCTTGGATATACAGAGTCAGTTTCAAAATGTTCAATTTTGTCCAAAATCAAGAAAGATAAAATTTTAACCGGCGGAATATATTGAGTATTTCGAGAATAGCGCTGAAGTTTCACTAAAGTGCCAAAATTTGAAATCGAAGCAGAGATTGGGCAAAAAAGGGCGTTTTGTAATTGGCTCTACAGATTTAAAATAAAAAATTGACGATAAAGCAGAAAAAAATAATGAAAAATTCATATGATTTGAAAAAAATCAAAGCCCTTTTGAAACTAAGGGATTACAAAAAAATTATGGATCATATTTATGACCAGATATATGTCACCAATGCCAAGGGCAAAGTGCTTTACGTCAATCATGCAACCGAAAAAAACTACGGCGTCAAACCGGAAAAATTTATCGGACAAAATTCCAAAGTACTTGTAGACAAGGGGTATTACACACCGCTCACAGGCCCCCTTGTCCGGAAAGACAAAGAAATTATAAGCTTTGAAGAAAAAACCGTGCTTGGCAAGACACTGGTCTGCACCGCCGTCCCATTGCTGGATGAAAGCGGTGCAATTGAATTTGTAATCTACAGCAGCAGGGACATCAATGCCCTTGGCAGAATCACCCATGATTTTGATCACACCAGGGAACTGCTCACAAAGATGAAGGAAGAGATCAAAGAACTGAGAAGCAGGGACTTGAGAATGCCGGACTTCATCGCAGTCAGCAATGAAATGCAGGATTTACTGACCTACATCAGCAAACTGGGTAAAATAAACAATTTGAATTCCAACATTTTCATCAACGGAGAATCTGGCACCGGAAAAAGTTTGATTGCCAAGTATATCCACCTGGTCACCAAAAGCCAGGACAAGCCTTTCATTACTATCAATTGTTCAACCATCCCGGATGTCCTTTTTGAATCCGAGCTGTTCGGTTATGAAAAAGGGACATTTACCGGCGGGAACAAAAACGGCAAAATCGGCCTCTTGGATCTTGCCGACAATGGAACGCTTTTCATGGATGAAGTGGGAGAAATCCCCTTTGCCATGCAAGCCAAACTGCTTTCCGTAATCCAGGAACACCAGTACAGTCCTGTGGGCGGACGGGGGAAAAAAAAACTGAACAGCCACATCATTGCAGCGACCAACCGGGATTTGAATAAAATGGTGGAGCAGGGCGAATTTCGCAAAGATCTATTTTACAGGCTGAATGTCATCCAGATCAATGTTCCCCCCCTGAGGAAACGCAAAAAAGACATCATTCCGATGCTTTATAATTTTCTGAAAAAATTCGGGAAAAAATATAATTTTTTCCATGAACTAACCAATGAAAGCATCAATATCCTGGTCAATTACAACTGGCCGGGCAATGTGCGTGAACTTGAACATGTGGTTGAAAGGCTTGTGATCGGTGTAGATGGCAAATTGATACATCCCAGGCATGTTTTCAACAGCATTAAAAATATCAACACCGCTGAATCCATTCCGACAGGTAAGACGGAATCACTCACCATGCCCGTTGATCTAAATGTTGTCGTTGACAGATTGAAAAAAGAGATGGTTGAAGCGGCCTATGGCAGCCACCAGACAACCTACGGGGTTGCAAAGGCACTCAATATCAGCCAGCCCACCGCTTTCCGCTTGATTCAAAAATACATCAAAAAGAAAAATCCTGCCGCGTAAACCAGCATGGCAACAAAGGAGGATTGCAACCGGGGGAATAATACTGGAAACGATTTAGCGGCACTGGTTCAGTTTAATAGTTAAACACAACTTATCGAAATCAAACTAAATAT
>CAZQLG010000503.1:0-2194 GCA_964594105.1 uncultured Desulfococcus sp.
AATATATGGCCGGTCCGCCGGCCGCATAAACCCGGCGCTGGATTTCCGCCATTTCAAGGTGCGGATCAACTTCCTGTCTGATGCGGACCAGGTATCCCTGCCGGTCAAGATCGTCAACCAGATCTTTTGTGCATGTATATGTCATTTAAAAAGGCTTTCCTTTGTTATTTCCGTGCGAAATCCGAAATGAACCGAATTATCCATAAACAAAATAAATTCCGGTATAAAACAATATAGGTTTGCATGGAATTGGCGTATAAAATCATTTAATGCGGCATTTTTAATGTTGGGAAAAAATGTTTTGACGACGGGAAATTTTTTAACATACGCCAGAATTGCTTTTGATGCATTCATGCGATTGGTTACAATTTGGATGCTTCCCGACATTTGGAGGCCCAAAAGGTTTTCCCAGGATTTATCGTCATCATAAATGGTGCAGGCAGCCTGACCGGATGCCAGGGATTCTTCAACATGCCTTGTTGCCGGGTTTGAGAAAAAATAAAAACAAGCCCTTTTGTTCACGTAATAGACCGGGGCGGCCCAGGCGGTATTGCCACTGGCGGTGGCCACAGTCATGGCCTGATTGGTTTGAATCAGGTTTTTAACACGGGGTATTATGTTATTGTTATTGATTTCAAGGACCATTTTCCGAAAAATGTTTATTTGTAATATGAATGATTTATTGAAAAAACTATTTAAATATTCAGCCAGTTATGATTGATTTAATATCAAAACAGATCTTGTATATTCTGTCAATAAGATATACGAATGGGCAGAATGGCTTTGTCTGATGACCGTATTCTTTTTAAATAATTTTTTAATAAAGGGGAGCGTTTCATAATGAGCTGGTGGCAACAACTGGGATTCTCAGCCCGAATTTTTCTTATTCTGTTTTTCTTATTATGTACCACATTCGGCATGGGGCTGACGTCCATATGGTATGCCGATCAATTTAACCAAATGTTGAATCAGGTCATCGTTGAAGATATGGCCGTTTTGCAGGCTTCCCGGGAGATTGAAACCGAGCTGGCCAATCAGAAAGGATTTGTCACGTATTATTTTTTGGATGGTGATCCCAAATGGCTCAATGAGCTGGCGGTCCATCGCAAGGCGTTTATGAACTGGCTGAATCAAGCCTATAAAATCGATAAAAAGCCGACACAAAGAGCATTCCTGGATCAAATTCAGTCAAAATATAAAAAATATATTATTGAGAAAGATCAGGTCATTGCATTATATAAAAACGGCGGGCGCCAGGCCGGGGAGGGCCTTCACTGGAAAGTAAGGGAGCATTTTTTTGAGTTAAATGGTTTATGTGCTCAGTATATGCAAACCTGTGAATTTAATGTCAAAAAGATACAGGAAGTCAGTTATCTCCGGTTTCAACGGATTTCAACGGCGGCCGTTGTTTTTATGACAGTCTCTCTCCTGCTGGTGATTCTTTTGGCATTTGTCATGATATCGCAAGTTCTGGTGCCTATCCGCCGGTTATCAAAAAAAGCGTCTGTGGCAGAGGAGATGAAAACATCCGGCAATGAGGTTCGGACGTTAAGCAAACAGGTATATGGTTTAATGGAAGACAGGGACCGGACCCGTTCAGAGCTTCAGCAAAGCCAGGAACGTTTATTGAATTCCGAAAAAATGGCATTGTGCGGTAAGCTGGCAACCGAAGTGGCGCACAGTATTCGCAATCCCATGACATCGATTAATATGCGATTGTTTTCGTTAAAGCGAAGTCTTGATCTGACAGATTTTCAACAGGAAGATTTTGAGGTAGTGTCGGAAGAAATGCGCCGTCTGGATAATATTGTGCGAAATTATCTTGAGTTTTCCAAACCCCATAAATTGAAAAAACAGCGGATAGATATTTCACAAGTTATCGATATGACATTAGATCTTCTCCGCTATCGCCTGGAGTTGAATTCTGTGGCGGTCATTCGAAAACAGAGCGATTCCCTGCCAGCCATTAATGCGGATCCGGAATTGCTCAAAGAGGTATTTGTCAATTTGATGATCAACGCCTGTGAAGCCATGGAAAATGGGGGTGAGGTTGTTATCAGTGAAGAAGAGGCGTTGGCTGAAAATATTGGCCGAGCGATTTTGGTAAAAGTGAAAGATAACGGCCCCGGGATGTCCGAGGAAGTCCGGAAAAGGGTGTTGGAACCGTTTGAGACCACAAAAACGACTGGCACGG
>CAZQLG010000504.1:0-2174 GCA_964594105.1 uncultured Desulfococcus sp.
TTCTTGCCTTTTTTATTCACCGGGCACTCTCTGGCACAAAGCCCACACCCCTTGCAATGATAATAATTAATGCGTTCAATTTCTTTTCGGGGTGTTCCTTTTTTAGAAATGCCGTCTTTTAAAATAAAAGCATCTTCCGGACAGAATACCCAGCAGTTTAAGCAGTTAATGCAGTTTTCCGCATTCCATACCGGTCGGGACGTCCGCCAGGTACCTGTTTCGTAATCCGCAGAATTGCCGCCGTCAGCCACGACGCCGCCGATGGGCAATTCTTGCCAGTCTTTTAATCGGTATTTATTTTTCATATCTCATCTCCTAACGCATATCCCTGTTGCATGGCCTCAAGATTTTTTTGAACCAGTTCCGGCGGAAGTATTTTTGCAAACACATGTTCGGCTTCCTTAACCAGCTGATCAATGGAAATAATATGGCCGGCGGCTTTGGCAAATGCGCCCATCATCGCTGAATTGGGAATCTCCTTATTAAAAAGGTCTCTTGATATTCGATTTGCCGGAATGGTGAATACTTTTTGCTGATCGGCGTTTAACAGGGCTTTGATTTCTCCCGCCGGCCGCCGGGTATTAACAATATAACAGGTTTCCGGTTTCACACCGGCAATAATCGCACCGCTGCCAATCAACGTGGGGTCCACCACAATCACGACATCCGGATTCTGGACCGGCGTATGAATACGAATTTCATGATCTGAAAACCGGTTAAACGCCCGCAGCGGCGCACCACGCCTTTCAGGCCCATATTCCGGAAATGCGACCACGAATTTGCCGACACCCTGCACGGCTTCGCCTAACGATTTTGCACCGGTCACCGTTCCCTGTCCACCGCGACCATGCCATCGGACTTCATAAAATTTTGACATCATTTTCTCCCATCAACATAGTATATCGCCGCCGGATAGATATCCGGCGATGATTTTTTCAAACAGCCCGTTTTTATATAATAAGTTACCGTAAGAATCAAGCCCGTATTTTATCAGGGCTGTCCCCTGAATTCTGAATTAATACGGGTCCTGTTTATCGAACAACAGCAAACCCCAGGCGGACCGCCCGGGTGCGTTGCCTGTAATCGATCAGGCTTTCGGCCAAAGCGTTGATGTATTGAATCTGAAAATACAGATCAATATTTTTAAATAAATTATTCAGCGGATAAGAAAAATCCAGCCGAAAGGCGCTTCCTTTTTTGGCGCTTCGAAAGTGTGATGTGAAAACACCGCTGTTTGCCATCCCTGCTTTGATTTCAAGATCAAAATATCCCCGGTAGTCTTTTAAGTCCGGATTGGTTTCATTGTTATTCCCAGCATAGGCCCAGATTTTTGGTGCGATCTGAAATCCGAATTCACTTTTTTCATTATAGAATACAAAGACTGGCTTTCAGTACAAATAGTTGGTGCTCCTGGAAAGATCTTCTCCCCGGCCGTTGGACTCATGCTGATATCCGGTCTGGAAAAATATTTTTCCAAAAAGGGAATCTCTTTTTAAAAGGTTGGGCGACAGGAAAAACAGCACCCCGATGCATATGCTTGTTCTATGAATTTTCACAAAAAATTCTCTTAAAATTTAATAAGTATCAGAAAGCCATCTTGATTTCGAATTTTGAATATATTATAGACTTTATATTTGCTCAACCATACTTTCAAATTCAATCCTTGACAGCATTGTTATAAACAGATTGAAGACGATGATTTTCTCAATAACGTCAGTCGATTTAGGTACTAACTGTTTAACTGTTGGAAAGGTATGCCAAAAGTTTTTTCTCCATAGAGAATTTTTTTAAATAATTATTTATGGGATTTTCGTGCTTACTATTATACTTCACGAATTCATCAAATTGGGAAAAAAAGAAATATTTTATCGAAATATAAAGGTTTGGAATATGAAAAGCGTTAAACGGATAAGTATTATCGTCTTGGTTGCCATAATGGTATTTTTTCATTCGGGCATTTTAATCAAAGCGACTGCAGCGAATCAGGCAGCAGATCAGACCGCCGCGCTTTCCCTTTATGATGCGATTAAAAATGCTTTGGAAAAGAATCCCCAACTGGAAGCTGCCCGGTGCCGGGTGTCGGCATCGGCCGAGCGAATTACCCAGGCGACATCCGGGGTTTATCCCAAAGTGTATGTCAGCGAAGCCTTTCAGCGGACCACAACTCCCATGTG
>CAZQLG010000505.1:0-2170 GCA_964594105.1 uncultured Desulfococcus sp.
CGGTCAATCATCAAAAATCGCCGGGAAAGAATCCCGGCCTACGAAGTTGAAATCATGGGAGATGGGTTGTAGGTCGCGTTTCTTACGCGACAGGGATTGTGGCCGAAACGATGATCAACGCCCAACTTAACTAAAAATGGATATCAAGATAATATAATTGACGGCTTCGTAAAAAGTCCAAATTCTTTGTTGCGCTGCATCCTTCGTATCTTCAAAGTACGCTAAGTACGAATCATCACTCAGGATTTGCGCGCCTCGCCAATTTTAAGAATGGTGGAACTTTTTTCTTTGCCATCGGAATCCAACTTTTTACGAGTTTGTCATAATTGATATTGAAAACCCATGGAATCATGATAATATTATTTTTTTCTAACAATCAACACAAACAAACGGCAACAAAATGAACGACATTTTAAATGATATTGACCATCAGGATCGTCACCTAAAGCGGCTTGAAAAACTCGCCGCCGAGCGCAAACAAATTCTTTCACTTGAAGGAATGCAAGCCCTTGATGCCATTTTAGATCATCCGCAGCCCAATGCCCTGATCCATTCATTTGCGGAAGAAGATCTGCTTTTTCTGATACATGATATCGGACCGGAAGATGCGTTGGAGATAATCTCAATGGCTTCGGACCGCCAGTGGGAATATATTCTGGATATTGAAACCTGGGAAAAAGACCGAATCAATCTCAATGCCGTCACCCAATGGCTGGGCCTCATGCTCAAGGCAGAGCCGCAGCGGTTTATTCATTGGGCCGCAACAAAAAGGCCAGAATTGATCGAATATTTGCTGTTTCACTCCATTGAAGTGATTGTTCGGGAACACGACCAGGATCCTTCGGATTTTGAAGATGGCTTTATCACCTATGATGATGTTTTCTACTTCAGAATACCGGAAGATAAATATGCAACGGATGCAAACCCCGACTTCAAAAAACAGCATCAGGAATTATTGACACGCATGATGGACCACCTGGCCAAAATAGATCATGTTTTTTACCAGCAGACACTGCTCCGGGCGGCCAATGTGATCTCGGCTGAAAGTGAAGAAGAAGCCTTCCGACTGAGAAATTTCCGGCTGGCGGAAAAGGGCTTTGTGCCATTTCATGAAGCGGTTGGCGTGTTTCAGCCGATCAGCGTCGATCATCTGAAAAAAAGAAAGAAAGTAATCTCCGAACAGCCTGAACCCGACACTTTTGTTCCGGCACCGATCAATCATACCGCCATGATGGGCGAAGACAGTATTTTCAGCCAGGCCCTTACCAAAATCACAAACTTCAATATTCTGCAACAGCTTCAAGTTGAATTTGCCGGGGTTTGCAATCAACTAATTGCGGCAGAGCAGGCCCCGGTCCGCAGCCGGGATGAATTAAAAACCATTGTCAAAAAAGCCTGCGGATTTATCAGCATTGGCCTTGAGCGTTTGCTCAGCGAAGAAAAAGTTGCCCCCGACACGCTAACAATGGAATACATCAAAACATATCAACTAATTGACTTATTCCGTACCGGGTATGGCGGAATTGCCAATCTCCGGCAGCAAGCAAAAACATGGCAGAAAAACAGCTGGTTTTCAAAAAATAAACTGCCGCTAAGCTTCTGGGGAGAAAGACTGATCGGCGTAATTGGCGGCCTGTTAATCAACCGGCCCCAATTTTATGACACCGGTCAAACAGAAGAACGCTATCGGGAATTTGAAACCCTGGCGGATATTGAAATAGCCGGCAGCATCCTGGCCGAAGCCATGGCCTATGATCACCTGCTTTCAGAAATGGACATCCCGGCGGATGGTTTTTCAACAGACCGTTTCATCACCTGCGAAAACCTCCTGACGACCCTGTGGGCAAGGCATTGTATCGGTTTGCCACCAGACATTGATCCCATTCCGGTCACTCTTTTCAAACCGTTTTTTTCTGCACTCTGGGAACCGGGAGAAACACCACCGGTGATCCGGGAATCCAAAAAAACAGAGCTCCTGCAGTGGCTGGCAGCTGAAAGCGGACTTCCGGAAAATAAAATATCACAAGACCTCGGCCACGCGCTCGAACTTCTTTTTGATGAAATTTCAAAAGAATGCGGCACAATACCGCCTGAAGGATTAGACTCCCGATTTGTTACACTTTTTCTCCTTTCCAATGACTGATAACCATTCGAAGATATGGTTGAAATC
>CAZQLG010000506.1:0-2169 GCA_964594105.1 uncultured Desulfococcus sp.
ATTACCATTCCCATCATGGAACTGGCGGAAGGCACAAGGCGCGTTGCCGGCGGCGACCTGACGTATAATATCAATGTGGTTGCCGATGATGAAATCAAAACCCTGGTTGATTCTTTCAACAAAATGACCCGGGACCTGCGTTTTTCCCGGAAAGAACTGGAACTCTCCGCCAGAGAGCTGTTTGAAAAGAATATTGAAATTGACGAAAGACGGCGGTACATGGAAATTGTTTTAAACAATGTGTCCACCGGTGTTGTTTCTCTTGACGCCAGAGGGCTGGTGGCCACTACAAATCATTCCGCCGAAAAAATGCTCGATATTGACGCCTCTTCCATCACCAAAAAAAGTTATAAGCATATTTTAAAAAGTCAGCATGATGATCTGGCGGATGAAATCTATGACCGGTTCTGGAATAAACGGGAAGAAAGTCTGTCCCGATCATTGAACATGACCATCGCGGGCGTTCCCAAAAGTTTTAATATAAACTTTAATTCATTAAAAGACGACGCCGGGCACCAGATCGGCCTGGTGATGGTTTTTGACGACATGACCGAACTGGAAAAGGCACAGCGAATGGCAGCCTGGCGGGAAGTCGCCCGAAGAATTGCCCATGAGGTCAAAAACCCGCTAACGCCGATCTCTCTGTCCGCCCAACGGCTGAAACGAAAATACAAACAAATCATCGATGACCCTGTTTTTGAAGAATGCACCCAGACAATTATCGATCACACGGAACTGATCAAAAACCTGATTAATGAGTTTGCCACATTCGCACGGTTTCCTACGGCCAACCCGGAACCATGTGATCTGCCGCCGATCATCCATGAAACCATTGCCCTTTATAAAGAAGGGCACCCGAACATAGAGTTTTCCACCCATATACCGGACGACATTCCGATATTAAAACTCGACCGGCAGCAGATCAAGCAGACCCTGATTAACTTAATTGATAACGCCATTGCTTCCATTCGCACCCAGGGAAAAATTACGGTAACGATTGAACACCGCACGGATGAACAAATCGTTAAGCTGGTGGTGGCAGATACAGGCATGGGCGTATCGGATGTGGTCAAACCCTCTTTGTTTGAACCAGACTTTACCACTAAAAAATCCGGCATGGGCCTGGGCCTGGCCATTGTGAACACCATTATTACTGACCATCAAGGCACAATCCATGTTGAGGATAATGATCCGCAGGGGGCGAAGTTTGTTATTGAGTTTCCGGTGTAGGGGATAGGTGGAAGGTTTAAGGCTGAAGGTAAAAATGAACGTCCAACATCGAACACTGAACATCGAATTTTGAATGTTATAAACCGTGACAATATTTAATGAAAAATTATTGGAATCATTGATATGTTATCAACAAAAAACGAATATGAAAAACGTGTTTATTAAGGAATACCGAATATATTAAAGTTAGGTACTGAAACAAACGAGACCAGTACAAAGGAGGAGACTCTATGCAGGAGATATTTGAAATTGCTTCACGAATTTCAACACCAATTGCGTTAAGTGGGTTCTTCGCTACGATACTGTTTTTTATTTTCAAGCAAATTCTCGAAAAAGACATTTTTCCTTCGCTTACACGAAGCGCTGGTGCTGATATCATAAAAATTATTGTTGATAAGTTATTCATATTGGCTTTAGTTGCAATGGTGTTAGGTTTTGCGGGTTATATCTTGCCAAAACCAAGTCAAATTCCATCTCCCAACAATGTGCGGCCCAATCTTGATCAGAATCAAACAGGATACGACAATATCCAAGCTGGTGGGAACGTAAATATTTTTAATCAATCGGAAACAACTCCCAATAAAATCCCAAAACTCGTTTGCATATCAAAAGATGAAATTACACTAACAGGTCCGGGAACTTACTTTGTCGATACTGAAAATAAGGCAGATTCAGACGATTTAAAAAAAATTTACGGATTATCAGAGGGAGATGAAGTAACAATTTATGCGGCAGACAACGATAGAACAATCGTTCTAAATAAAGGGCATTATTTAAAAATGAAAGCAAATTTTAGCTTGGATAACGAAGATGATTTCTTTGTATTAAAAAGCAAAGGGTCTAATATTTGCACTCAACTTGATCGACAAGATATTGGAGACTAAACTTAACAAAATGAATGAACAGATGCCTGAAACCGGGGCATTTTGGAATCTGTTG
>CAZQLG010000507.1:0-2142 GCA_964594105.1 uncultured Desulfococcus sp.
GGCTTTTACATTCCGACGACACGGACTTTTCCTGTTGTTTCGGGTGTCAGATCTGTACTACGGTTTGTCCGGTGGTTAAAAATTATGAAAATCCGGCGGAAAGTCTGGGGCTGCTGCCTCATCAGATTATGTATTGTTTGGGGACCGGGCTGACGGAAGCCGCGTCCGGCGCAAGGATGCTCTGGGTATGCCTGACCTGTTATCAGTGTCAGGAGCATTGCCCGCAGCAGGTGAAAGTCACGGATTTGTTATATGAATTGAAAAATAAGGCAGTGCAGAAGTTAGAAAATTAATTAAATTGAGGCAGGAATCAGATGAACCAATATGCTTTGTTTCTGGGATGTAATATACCGGTACGCGTGAAACAGTATGACGTTTCCGCCCGGATGGTATTAAAAGAGTTAGGGGTATCGCTGAAGGATATTCGGCAGTTTAACTGCTGCGGGTATCCCATGCGCAATACGGACCCCAAGTCGTTTTTGCTTTCAGCGGTCAGGAATCTGGCTTTGGCGGAAAAGGCGGAGCTGGATATGCTGGTTTTGTGCCAGTGCTGTTTCGGGAGTCTGAAAAAGGCCCAGGTGTTAATGGCCGAAGAAGGCGATCTTCAGGAACAAGTCCGTCACTTGCTGGCTGAAGAAGGTCTGGAATATGACGGTAATGTAAAAATTAAGCATTTTCTTTCAGTGCTTTATCACGACGTGGGGCTTGACGCCATAAAACAAAAAATAGCAATGCCTTATAAAAAACTCAATATTGCTACCCATTATGGATGCCATGTATTGCGGCCGAGCCGCGTGACCGAATTTGATGATCCGGTCAGTCCCACATTAATTGATGCCCTTGTGAAAGTGACCGGGGCCAAAAGTGTGGACTGGGCCCTTAAGCTGGAATGCTGCGGGGCTCCGGTGATGGGAATTGACGATGATCTTTCCTGGAATTTGACTGAAAAAAAATTAAATGACGCAAAAGCTGCTGGGGCACACTATGTGTGCACGGCATGCCCTTATTGCCATATTCAGTTTGATACGGTGCAGCAGCAAATGCTTTTGGACAATAAAAAGCAGGATGCGTTGCTGCCCGCTATTTTGTATCCCCAGCTTCTCGGATTGGCTATGGGCCTTGACGGGGCATTGTTGGGAATCAGCGACAATGAAATTGATATCAGTGATGTCATCTCTTTTTTGAATGAGGAGTAAAAAATGTTAAAAGAAAAGACCGGCTCAGTAATGATTGTGGGCGGGGGGATTACCGGCATGCAGGCCGCACTGGATTTGGCTGATTCCGGTTTCTATGTATATCTTGTCGAACGGACCAGCTCCATTGGCGGAATGATGGCGCAGCTGGACAAGACGTTTCCTACCAATGATTGTGCCATGTGAATTATCTCCCCTAAACTGGTCGAGGTCGGCCGGCACATCAATATAGAATTAATGACATTATCCGAAGTGGATCACGTTGACGGTGAAGAGGGAAATTTTGAAGTAAGTGTTATTCAGCATCCCCGTTATGTGGATATGGACAAGTGTATTGCCTGCGGCTTATGCGCGGAAAAATGCCCTAAAAAAGTACCGGATAACTATGATGAAGGCCTGGTTAATCGTAAAGCGATTTATGTGCAGTATGCCCAGGCAGTTCCTCTGAAATACGCCATTGATCCCGAACAGTGCATTTATCTTACCAAGGGGAAATGTGGGGCCTGTGAAAAAGTATGCCCGGCGGGTGCGATTAATTTTAAAGATACAGCAAAAAAAGTAACGGTAAATGTCGGCGCGATCATTCTTGTTCCGGGTGGAAAAACCTATGATCCGGGGGACAATGATACGTTTGAATATAAAAAATATCCGAATATTGTTACCAGTCTTGAATTTGAAAGAATTCTGTCTGCATCTGGCCCCTTTGGCGGTCATCTGGTCCGGCCCTCGGATAAAAAGGAACCGCAAAAAATTGCCTGGATTCAGTGTGTCGGATCAAGGGATGAAAATCATTGCGGCAATGGATATTGTTCTTCTGTCTGCTGCACCTATGCGGTGAAAGAAGCTATGCTGGCCAAAGAGCATAGTGCGGGGGATCTGGATACGGCTATTTTCTATATTGATATCCGTACCAATGGCAAAGATTTTGAGCAATATTATAACCGCGCCA
>CAZQLG010000508.1:0-2142 GCA_964594105.1 uncultured Desulfococcus sp.
AAATACAATCCAAAATTTTTTCATTCGTTCCCCTCCTTTTTTTGGTTAGTAAAATGGTTACAGTATTAAAAAAATATGTTGTTTGGTTGCTTAATCTTATGCATCAGGTGAATACTGCTTATTGAAATGGTGAAGTAAATAAGCTAATTGGTAGAAATATGCAACATCTTGTATCAACTTAATTTCAGTGGTTTTATAATATCTGTCTGAAATATTTATATAATACAGCACGAAATATTTTTTATTGTTAAATTTCTTTGTTATTTAGCATAATTAAATTCAATTGTCAAACGGAGACTTGACCCCAATCACCTTTAATCCTTGACGCGACACTATCCATTGAACACATGATGGGCAGAACATGGGATTTGCATCTGGAATACCAGGCAAGGCTTATGTAAAAAACAGTGGGGAATCAGAATGTGGATTTTTTGATTTTTCATCTTGTTCAGAGTGCTTTTTGTGTTATATTTTGACAGATTAAAATGATTTCAAAACCTGAAGAAAAAATATATCATGAATAAAGAAGATAATAAAAATCAGGAAGATAATAAAAATCAGATTGATAAACTCATCAAATTTTTTAAATCTTTACAGCAGAAGAAGCCCAGGCCGGACCAGACGGATTATTCTTCATGGGATCAGACAGAAGAAGAATACAGGAAAGAACAGGCAGGCTGGCTTGAAAGCGTGAACCAGAAAAAACAAAAACAAAAAAATAAAAATAAAAATTTGGATGAATGCGGATGCAAACTGATAAAGTAACCAATTATATTGTAACCTGGCTGAAGGACTATTGCGAACAGGCCGGGATGAACGGTTTTGTCATTGGTGTTTCCGGCGGCATTGATTCGGCGGTCACATCAACCCTTTGCGCCAAAACCGGGAAATCCGTGATGGTGCTGAATATGCATATATACCAGAATGCGACCCACGTAAACCTGGCTCAACAGCATATTGCCTGGCTGGAAAATAAATTTCCCTGTGTGAGCAGCCAGACGGTTGATTTAACTGGTTCGTTTCAGTCCCTTGAGAAAACCCTGCCACCGGAAATTCAGGATGAACTGACCATGGCAAATACCCGGTCAAGGCTGCGAATGCTGACATTGTATTCGGTTGCGGGCCATCATAAAATGCTGGTGGCCGGAACCGGCAACAAGGTGGAGGATTTTGGCGTGGGATTTTTTACAAAATACGGCGATGGCGGGGTCGATTTGTCGCCCATCGCAGATTTAATGAAATCCCAGGTTTATGAAGTCGCCAGGCATCTAAAGGTTATTGACGGGATTATGAAAGCAAAACCCACGGACGGTCTTTGGGAGGACAGCCGGAGTGATGAAGACCAGATCGGTGCTACCTATGATGAACTGGAATGGGCCATGCGCTTTGAATCGGCCTTGGGGAATGACAGCGCCTTGTCCGACCGGCAGAAAGAAGTCTTATCCATTTATCGTTCATTTAATCGGGCCAACCGTCACAAAATGGACCCCGTTCCCGTGGCAGTGATTCCGGTTGAGTTGAAATAAATTAGGGTAAGCGTTCACAGGGCACCACATCTGCTTTTAAAACAACTCTGTACAGCATAAATGAAACCTGTGAATGTTTACAAAATAAGTTAGCGCTTATGGGTATCTGGCGGGGGATATCTCTGCCCGCTAAATTTTTATTAACACGAAAAATAAAAGAGCATGATATGGAATTCTGGACTCTTTTAACACAGATTCTCCTGCTGCTGGTGACCGCATTTTTAATGGGGGTCCTGGCAGAACGGCTTAAGCAGAGCCCCATCATCGGCTACCTGCTGGCCGGTATTCTGATTGGCCCCTGGGTGTTTAATTCAGAAGCCATATTCCAGCTTTCGGAACTCGGTGTAGCGCTTCTTTTATTTTCCATTGGTCTGGAATTTTCTTTTCAGCGGCTTCGTCGCATGGGAGCCATGGCCTTCGTCGGTGGCACCCTTCAGGTTTGTGGCACGCTGACGGTTTTTGCGCTTGGTTTTTTAATTTTTCGACCCCTGGGGGAATCCCTTGCCCTTGGTGCCATGGTTGCGTTAAGTTCCACGGCAGTGGTGATGCGGGTCTTGGTGGATAGGGCGGAAATAGACTCGCCCAGGGGACGCAATGCCCTGGGGATTCTTCTGCT
>CAZQLG010000509.1:0-2128 GCA_964594105.1 uncultured Desulfococcus sp.
GATAAAAGGAATCAAAATCAGGGATATAGGAATTAACCAGTAACGGATTCTCAGTGTTTGTCAGGTCATAAATTTTAAGCCCATCGGTTCGGCAGGCAATATAAAGTAAGTTGTTAGTTGCTGAATAAAAGAGCCCACCGATTTGACTGGTTTCTGTTACAATAAATGAGGATAGTAAATTCAGGTTAAAACTCAAAATATTGATGGTGTCTCCATCGCCGAGTATAATGAGATTCCGATTTGAATCTATTGCAATGGCTTTTGTCGGATGATAGGGCCACTGGCCGGCGAATTGAAGGGATTTTTCCATTTCAACAGCCCACAGCGGTTCACCGCAGAGAAAACAGGCCAGGGTGCCTGTCATTATCATTATAAGGATTTTTGATTTCATGATTATTCCAGTGTTGATGTAAGTTTTGGGAAAGCCTCAGGGATTTCCACCTCAATAAGAATGAATTCCGGACCCGGATCCCGCATGGCCAGGGTGTGAAATTTATTTTTATCATCAAAAATGATGGGCGTGTTCTTCATGAACCCGCCATAAGTATTCGGGGATACCTCTCCGTTAATGATCAGATGCCATTGGTTTTCTTGTTTCATGCCATGGTAAACGACATAATCATCCGCCGGGCTGAAATCAGGGGTTCCGAGGATTTTGAAATGATAATTTTTGCACTGCAGTTCACCGTCGACCAGCAGCAGGCTCTGATTGAGATTTTGAAATACAGGGACCGCGAAGTGCTTGGCGTTCGGGGAAAATTCGTATTTACCGATAGCCAGGTAGGCGCTGAATCGTTCCTGTCCATCCAGCACCGTAATCCATTTTCCGCCTGTTTGGTGCCTCGCACGAAAAACCAGGTGGCGGGAGTCCGAACTGAAGTAGGGTTCACCAACAGAGGCGTAGTTTTGGGTGGATGGTCCCTTTTCAGTTACGATTTGGGCTTCATGCTTATGCATTCCGGCATACGCATACCGCCGGGAATCCGGGCTGAATTTGAAGACATCAATGGCGGTTACAAATTCCGGGCCTTTTTTGTCATCCACGACGCAAAGCCATTTTTCATCATCCTTGGCAATAAAGCTGTATCTCTGTGAGTCCGGGCTGAATTGAAATTTATACAATTGGTCAAAGGATGCGCTTTTTTGATCATTTATAACAATAAACCATTTTTGTTTTTTAGAAAATGCATAGGCAAGAGATTGGGAATCCAAGGAAAACACCGGCAGGCCCACGACATCTCCTTCAATGTTTTCCTTGCCGTCAATTGTAAATACCATTTTTCTGTTTTTAATAGCGGCATATGCCAGATGTTCTGAATCAAAGCTGAAAATAATGTCAAAAATTTGATCGTAGACGATTTCGGGATCACCGTCTTTTATCACGCGCCATTTTTCCATAGTGGCTGTTTTTTCAATTCTGGCCTTGTACGCATAATGGGCGGAATCCGGGCTGAAAATGGCGTTTTCAATTAGATTATTGGCCGGGGTATCTTCTTTCCCGTCAACAACCGCCACGCAGGCGTTGTTTTTAAATGCTACATAAAAAAAACGTTTGGAATCCGGGCTGAAAAGAAAGTTATTTTTAATGAGGATGCCATCGTACGCCGGTCCGGCAACACCATCAATAATAACGAACTGTTTATTGTTTTTTTGGGCTCGAAACGCGTATCTGGTGCCATCCGGGCTGAATATGAAATTGTTTGCAATTTCAAAAATTTCACTGGACTTTCCGTCCACCACCACCACCGCCTGGTTTTTATTTTTAAAGGCAATATAGGCACACCGGTTTTTATCCGGGCTGAAAACAGGGGTTCCCGGGTAGATCGCATAATAAACAGAACTGATTTGATCATTGATTACGACGATGTTTTCGGTGTTTTCAGCATAGGCAGCATAGGCCACAACGCGCAGGTCCGGACTGAATTTAATGGAATTCGAGATGATTTGATACCCTTCCGGGAGTGGGGGGCACAGGGACGTCTCTTTAATAATCGGCATGGTTTGGGTTTCGGTTTTTGATTCCATGGCGATGCCGGTTGTAGATGATGCGGTGAAGATAATGATTGCAAAAAAAACAAAATAAATTTTTTTAAGCATGAAAAAATCCTTTCTGCTTATCCGGTTTACT
>CAZQLG010000510.1:0-2107 GCA_964594105.1 uncultured Desulfococcus sp.
GGTTTTTATCATTATATCATCTTATCCTTGTCTATTGGTGCGGAAGAGACATTTAAGTGTATGTCATGGCCATCTAAAATCAAATCATGCCCCATTATATACTTTCTGATATTTGGAAAAAACTTTCTTTGCCTTTCCTGAAAGGTTTCAAAGATTTGAATCATGGTAACTGCGTCGCTGGCTTCACCATCGACAGGAAAAGATTCATCAATCCATTGCTCCTGGATTTCAAGTTGTTGTTCCAAATTCATCAATGACAGATTCCACATTGTAATTGCCAAAGATATTATTTCGCGAACCCGCGTTTCATTGCCCCAAAACAACTTAAGGTACGGGTCAACAATTTTTAATATCACAGCAGACATTTTTATTTCATCGGGATTGTCGATAAATTTTTTGCTGCTTGAATTTAACCCCAGAGCTTCGATATTCGCTTGTACTTTCATATTCAGCTCATGATATTTTGATTGAGCTGTTTGGGCTGCTCCCGTATGATTTTTTTTAATTGATTTGGAAGCTTTTTTCTTTATTTTCGTTTTCTTTGAACTTTTCTTACTCATACGTCTTCCTTGGTAATCGGCTCAGTTTCTAAATCAAATTAATAATCTCTGAAATCGGCATTACGGTGATTTTTTCATCAACCGGATATGTATGTTGTCCGGGATAGATAACCCATAGATGATCCAGTTGAAGATCATTTAAAGCAATGCGCATGGATTTTGTAATAACCGGTGATTCATTAAATTTTATTTCAAATCCGAAACGCTTTCCGCGGTCAATGAAAAAGAGATCGATTTCCGCACCATTATGGGTTGCCCAGAAATAAGCCTGGGCCGGTCTTAACAGGTTCAGAATCTGTTCAATGGCAAAGCCTTCCCAGGATGCGCCGATTTGTGGATGACTGTACAAAGTGTGCATATCCGGCAGATTAAGCAGGCCATGAAGAATTCCCGAGTCCCTGATATAGATTTTAGGGGATTTTACCTGCCTTTTGGCCGTATTTTCATACCATGGCTGGAGTTGGCGCAGCATAAAGGTGCCTGAAAGTATATCAAGGTACGAACGCACCGTTTTATCAGATAATCCCATGGCACGCCCGAGTTTTGATGCATTCCAGATCTGCCCGTGATAGTGGGACAGCATAGTCCAGAAACGACGCATTGCAGCAGCCGGTATCGTAATTCCCAACTGCGGGATGTCACGTTCCAAAAACGTTTGAATAAAATTTTCCCGCCAGACCAGGCTGTCTTCATCGGAATCTGCGAGAAATGAACGGGGAAATCCTCCGCGCAGCCAGGATTCCTGCCATCGTTTACTTCCTGTTTCCTGGAGACCAAATCCTGTCATTTCAACAAATTCAATCCTTCCGGCAAGTGTTTCGGAAACGTTTTTTATAATATCCGGCGATGCACTGCCCAGGATCAAAAATTTTGTTTTGCTTTTCGGGCGATCTGCCAGGACACGTAAAACGCTGAACAGGTCCGGCATGATTTGAATTTCATCCAGAATGATTAATCCGTCAATCCCGCCCAACACGAGTTCCGGATTCTGCAGCCTTTGCTGATCAGATTTTGATTCGAGATCAAAGAAAGTCATCACTCGATTTTTGCCGAACATCCTCGCAATCGTCGTTTTGCCGCATTGCCGGGGACCCAGCAGTGCGGTGACGGGTGATCGTTTCACTGCCGTATTGAGTTGATTGATATAAAAGGGACGCTTGATGATCATGAGGTTATTTTACCATGAAAATTCGGAATGTCAATCCGAATTTTCATGGTAAAATACTTTAAGGATTCCATGGTTTCCTTGAGCGTTTCACCCGGTGCTATGGCAAAGTCCGGTTCAAATCCGTAACGTTTTTTGCCGTCAGCATTCTTATACTCCTATTTCAATTCCTGTGCAAACTCATCAAGGGCGGTATCTATGGGAATGGCCAGCCCCATGCCTTCAAATTTCCGTGTCAGTTTTTTTAACGTATTAATGCCGATTACCTGCCCTTTTTCATTCACCAAAGGGCCGCCGCTGTTACCGGGATAAATTTGCGCATTGGTTTGGATATATTTGTCTGTAAAGCCGGATACGGTGCCGTTTTTCATTGTATCGGCAA
>CAZQLG010000511.1:0-2093 GCA_964594105.1 uncultured Desulfococcus sp.
AATATATTTTCCGGTCCTAAGGTATCCACGAGTTTTTTTACATCCTCTTTTTTGGAAGCGCCATGCCGAACCACAAGAATCACCCCATCCAGATATTTTGCCAGGACACTCGTTTCAGAAGCAACGATATTCGGGGGGCTGTCAAAAAGGATGATACGGTCCTGATAGCGCTCGGCAATTTCATTGATAAACGTTATCATTCTGCCGGAGCTTAGCAATTCAGATGGATTTTGTGGCGGTTTGCCGCTGGGGAGTATGGAAAGTTTCGGTTGTCCGGTTTTTCGAATGAGCAGTGAAAGATCGACATTATCCTGCAAATGATCAGCAAGGCCGGTTTCGTTTGTGAGGCCGAAGAGTTGGGCAAGCGTCGGGCGCCGCAAATCACAGTCTACCATCAAGGCATGATGTTCCATATCCTGAGAAAGCGCAATGCCAAGGTTGGCGCAAACAAACCCCTTGCCTTCATTCGGCATGACACTGGTAACCAGAATCGTTCTGGGCAGCCGGCCTGATGACGGGTAAAGGATGAGAGACCGAACAGTTCGAAATTTTTCAAAAAATGGAGAATGGGGATTGGTTGAAAGCTGAAGTCGTTGATCCCAGCGGTCATCGGCGAAAAAGGTTGAAATATTGCCATTTGTATTTTCAACTGTGTTTAAAGATTTTTCAAATGCCTTTGTCAACTTACCCATAAAAAAACCTCATTTATCGTATCGACTTGGAATATGCCGTTATTAATTGTTTTTAAAGAATCAGTAATCCCCGATTCCACAAGTAAAGCGTGCCCCCTATCAGTAGAAGCAGCCAGGCAGCAAAAAAACAATACCACAATAAATCTCTTGTTTTTTTATGTTTTTTTTCCGTTTCCGTGACAAGCAACGGCAGGGCACATGTTACGGGAAGCTGCAGAAAAGCCTCGATTTCTTTCTGGTCTTTGAAAGAGGTGTCCATAAAATCAAACCCCAGAATCAGACCAGCGCCGGCACCGAGTCCAATGATAATTGATACCAGAAAAATTTGTCGAAAAGACCCTTTAACGGGAGTTATCGGCAAATATGCAGGATCAACAATCTTGAACTGACTTCCTTTTTGACGCCTCTCCAGATTTTCAACAGCTTCTGCAGCAAGGCTCTGGGCAAGAAGCGTGTCATGATATCTCTTGAGTTCATCATAATCCCTTGTCAACGCAGTCCATTCCGCTTCACGGATGGGTGCTGCCTCTATCCATTGCTGGTAGATTTTGATATGGGTGGTAATATTTTTGCTCTCATTTCTCAGGGCTTTCAGATCAAGATCTATTTCTTTTAACTGAAGGTCAAGATCTTGTATACGTGAATCGTATGTCGTTGGCGTATCTATTTCATTACCGGTGTCTGAAACTTTATAGTTTTTCAGCTCTGATTCAAGCTGTCTGATTTGTTTTTCAATGCGTTTTACACTCGGATGCTCGTTCGTATATCTTGATAGCAATTCCTGACGCGTATTCCGTGCTATTTCAAGTTGATCCCAGGGGCCTGTCCTGATGTTTTCAGTATTATAAGCAGCAGAGCCGGTAGCTGCACTCTGGATATCCTTTCGGATCTCAAGTTGTTCGGAAACAAGTAGTCGGGTTTGTTCACGATCATGAAGATTTGACAGTACTGCCTGAAACTGCTCTTGCAGGGCATTTAGCCGGGTCATATTGGAAGCGCGCTGGTCGGGCATTTCATTATAGAATTTCAGTTTGTAATCCCGCATTTGCGATTCTTTTTTATGAAGGGTTTCCTTGGACATGAGAAGTTCGTCCTGGATATATGTGGCTGTTTCTTTCGCCCGTTCTTCCCTTACCCGGAGATTTTCCTCAATAAATTTTGCTGCAAGTTCATTTGTCACTTTCATGACCGTTTGGGGTTCCTTGCCCATGAAGGAAACGCTGAACACATTGCCCCTTTCTCGCTGCACGTTTACTTCAATATCCTTTTCGCGCAACCGTTCGATAATGTCTTCTATGGGAAGACTTTTTTGCATATTGGCATATAAATGAAATTCCTTGATAATTTTTTCAAGATTTGTCCTGCTCAATACTTGCTGGGTCACTGTATTGACCATTTCTC
>CAZQLG010000512.1:0-2087 GCA_964594105.1 uncultured Desulfococcus sp.
AATTGCTGGTGCTCTATCCGCCGATTAAATTCCGCATCAATAAAACTAAGTTTATCTCTATTTTTATCATTTACCATTGAATTATAGATGTTCTTTTTAAAAATGTTATTTTGCTAAAATGAAAAATGCGCCAGATTAAGGCGCATTAATTAAAAATCAAAAATCGATCTCCTTCAGCAAAAAAAAGAGCAATAATCCCTGTTTATATACAGTTAGTTAAACTGCTTATGCATAAAATTTTTTAATCTGATCCACAACGTATTCAATCTGATCTTTGCGCAGTTCCGGATAAACCGGCAGTGCCAACGTATGCCCCGCTGCGTGTTCAGATATCGGGAAATCACCGGAAGAATATCCCAAATCCACAAAGCATTTCTGAAGATGAAGGGGTACCGGGTAATATACTTCACAGCCCACATTATTGCTCACTAAAAAATCTTTTAACTCATCTCGTTTTTCAGACACCTGAATAATGAACTGATTGTAAATATGACGATTTTCTTTTTCTTCCGGAACTGACACAACATGACTTAACCCTGCATCTTTAATATAAAATTTATATTTTAACGCATTTTCCTGCCGGGCTTTTGTCCACTGATCCAGATATTTAAGCTTAATTGATACGATGGCGGCCTGAAGCGCATCCAGCCTGAAATTCCCTCCGATCTGGCCGTGATAATACTTGGGATGCCCACCATGCACTCTTAAAATCTTTAGATTTTCATACTGTTGCCGGGAATTGGTTGTAATGATACCGCCATCACCGAACCCGCCGAGATTTTTTGACGGAAAAAAGGAAAAACAGCCAAAGTCGCCCATGGAACCGGCACGCTTTTCCTGATATTCGGAACCAATCGCCTGGGCGGCATCCTCTATCACATTCAGATTATTTTCCCGGGCAATCGCTATGATACGATCCATATCCACGCATTGACCGTATAAATGAACCGGAATGATGGCTTTTACCGTTTTACGTACCGCATCCGGCATTTCTTTTATCAACTCCTCAATCCTGGCCGGAGAGATATTATACGTGTCCGGTTCAATATCAGCAAAAACAGGAATGGCGCCCACCCGGCTGACAGCACCGGCGGTGCTAAAAAAAGTATAGGGTGAGGTAATCACCCGGTCACCCGGCCCGATGTTTGCCGCCATCAAAGACAATAACAGCGCATCCGTACCCGAAGAAACACCAACGGCATATTGGGTTGAGCAATAATCAGCAATTTCCTTTTCCAGTTTTTTCACATACGGGCCCAGAATAAAATACTGGCTTTCATAAATCTCTGCGGTCACCTGGAGGCATTCTTCTTTAATCGTCTGATATTGCGCTTTTAAATCAAGCAGGGGAATCTGCATATATCAATTACCTTTCAGTTAGCGAGAGATGCTTACTGATATGATCGTCAGCAGTCATCCGCCTGTTGTTGTTTAATTGCATGCATTCACAGTTCATTAATTAATGTTAAACATAAAAAAAACCTAAAAATTACTTCTCGCGAACCGCTGTACCTACATAAATTGTTGTAATTTCACAAAAAATGGGAGACAATATGCTTTGATAATCATAGGAAAGATTGATATCTTTAATTCCGGTTACCTGATCACCAAACTGATTTCTTGCTGCATCCCACAACAGACCAGTGCCTTCCGTCCCTTCAACAATAATTCCCATGATACACTTGGAGTTTCCTTCAGCTCTGACAATCCCAAGGACATCATAATCTTTTGCTTCATAACGAGTGATGGTTTGAGTGCCATTAAAACTGGGCGTCATGCTTCCCTGCATATAATCAATATAACCCGCACAACCGGGAAAAACAAACAATGCCACCGCAATAATAAAAATACAGACCAGTTTAAATGTGCTTCTTTTCATATCGCAACCTCCTTATTTATAATTTATAAAAATACTTACGACAAATAACCGATTTAAGCATGCGCTTATACATTTTCCATCAACTCATTTATAACAACAGAAAATAATTGATAAATTATTTTATGACACGATGGTTATTCATCATTATGAAAATTTTTTTGTTAAAATTGCTTTTTATTATTAAATTTTTTTCGGTGATTATTCGATG
>CAZQLG010000513.1:0-2074 GCA_964594105.1 uncultured Desulfococcus sp.
CTTCATCTCTCGTCATTCAACGTACGAAAAGTACGCCTCATTCCTCGAGATTCGCATATCTTGAATTTGGAGCTTTTTTCTTTGCCATCTCAGATTGACCTTTGATGAGACTGCCAAATATTCATATATCAGAAAAAAAGGAAAACAAAGAATGAAAATCACGAAATTGGATATTGAAGGCTTCCGTTCTCTCCGAAAGGTAAGCTGGTTTCCTGGCGATCTCAACGTGATTATCGGTCCTAATGGTACTGGTAAATCTAATTTGCTCCGTTTCATGGAATTAATTTCCATATCGGCACAGGGCAGACTGGGCAAATACATTCAATCTTTAGGTGGAATGGACCCAATAGTTTGGGATGGATCTGCTGCTTGCATAAGGTTTGCAATGGAAACAACGCCAGAAGGCGGGGAGCTAGGCCCTGAACATTACGATCTTGAACTGGCACGGCTTGGGTTGGGGAGTTCATATAAGGTTGAAAAAGAGCTTTTGATAAACTCTCATAAATTAAGGAAAGGCAAAGAAAGGAAACCTTTTAAATTTTTGGAACGGTTTGCAAAGACTGCTGTTATTTTTGATGAAAGGGAACGTACCTTTACCACACCTGAAGAGTTCATCTCAGAAGAGGAAAGCCTCCTTTCCATAGCGTCCGGACCATTTATTAATAACCACTTCATTCCACCTTTCCAAAGGGGGTTGGCTTCAATATCTGTTTATCATGATTTGCATACCAACAAGGACGCCTTTATTCGTCAACCTGCTATCTCTCGCATGGAAAAGCGAGTCGACCCTGATGGACAAAATCTTATATCTGTCATGCACACCCTTTACACAGGCGATCGTGATTTTAAAAGAGACATTAATTCTGCCATGCAAGCCGCATTTGGCGATGATTTTGAAGAGTTAGTCTTCCCGCCAGCTTCTGATCAGAGAATACAATTACGAATTCAGTGGAAATCACTTAAGCGATCACAGTCAGCTGCTGAACTTTCCGATGGTACCCTCCGTTTTCTTTTTCTATTAACTGTTCTCGCAAGCCCATCACCGGCTCCCATTATCGCTATCGATGAGCCAGAAACCGGACTTCATCCATCAATGCTTCCTGTGGTTGCGGAATATGCAGTTGATGCGGCTAAGAGATCACAAGTCATTCTGACGACTCATTCCCCACAATTTTTAGATGCTTTCGAGGGAACTATGCCCACGACGACCGTTGCAAAATGGGAAAATGGTGAAACGATACTGCAAACCTTGCATGGGGAAGAGCTTGGCTACTGGCTGAAGGAATACACCCTGGGGGCTCTTTTTAAATCTGGGGAACTGGAGCAAATGGGATGAGAATTATTCTTTTTGTCGAAGGTCATACGGAAAACAAGGCATTGCCGAAATTTTTTAAAAAATGGCTCGATCCGAAAATAGACAAGCCTGTCGGGATTAAAACTGTTCGATTCGATGGATGGCCGGAGTTAGTCAAAGACGCCCCCCTAAAAGCCAAAATGCATCTAAATGGTCCGGCAAAAAACGATATTGTTGCGGTGATTTCTTTACTGGATCTTTACGGTCCGACCTTTTATCCCGATCAATTAACAGAATGCAAGGACCGTTACGATTGGGCCAAGAAATATTTAGAGAAGAAGGTTAACCATCCAAAATTTTTTCAGTTTTTCGCAGTTCATGAAATCGAGGCATGGCTTCTTAGCCAACCTGACATCTTCCCCATAAAAGTCAAAAAAGCATTTCCAAATAAGATTCAATATCCAGAAACAGTGAACTTTAATGAACCGCCGGCAAAATTGCTGGAAAGTATTTATCGTTTGCATACAAGTCGGTCATATAAAAAGGTGGTGAATGGTAAAGAGCTTTTCGGAAAACTCGATCCGGATGTTGCGTATCAAAAGTGCCCTAAACTTAAAGAACTTTTAGATAAATTGCTGGAGTTAGCCAAAAAATCTAAATCGACGACAAAATAAATTGGGATAGTTTAGGGAACTGGAAGAAATTAATATACTGGAATTGCGCGTAAATTTTTGGTCGTATTCAAGGCACGTCAACAGGCGCATAACGGGTTATGTAACT
>CAZQLG010000514.1:0-2073 GCA_964594105.1 uncultured Desulfococcus sp.
CCTCAATTTTTTTATTAATTTTCTTCAAAAACGTGCCTTGACAATCCCTGTTTGCGTCTTATTTTTTTGTTGCAATTTGAATTATGCTAAACGTTTTTATTTTTATTCACAATAGGTTATACTGTAATAAGATAATAAGAGATACACTTCTTATCGATATAGAAGTCATAACAGGAGTTATAAAGTGACAGGTAATTCACAAAAAAAGAAGAATATCACCATTGAAACAGATGACACGCTTTTCAATAAATCAGATGAACAAGAACCTGTTGAAGCGGGTGCGCCATCAGAAAAAAATCAATCCGAGGAAACAGGCCAGGCAAAGACGTTAGAAGCGCAATTGGAAGAGGCAAGGCAGGAAATCGTTCAGGCGCACGATCAATTACTTCGTTTGTCGGCGGAATTTGAAAATTATAAAAAACGAATGAATCGACAAATGGATGACTTTCGGAAATACGCGAATGAAACCCTGCTTAAGGACCTTTTATCCGTTGTGGATAATCTTGAACGGGCGTTGAATACTTCCGGTGAAAATTCCGGTGAATCGATCCATGCCTGCGTGACCGAAGGCGTTGAAATGACATTAAGCGAGATATTAAAAATTTTATCCAAGTTTAATGTGACACCGATCGTGGCTTTGGGAAAACCATTTGATCCTGTTTTTCATGAAGCTGTCATGCAGGAAGAATCTGAAGAACAACCGGCGAATACAGTTCTTAATGAACTCCAAAAAGGCTATTTAATCCATGACAGATTGCTCAGGCCTTCAATGGTCGTGGTTTCCAAGGAAAAATCTTAAATATTTGCATACTCATAAACAAGGTTACAATATATAACGAAGGAGGCAAAAATGGGGAAGGTTATAGGAATTGATCTCGGCACGACAAACTCATGTGTTGCGATAAGAGAACATAATGACACCAACGTTATCACGAATCCTGAAGGTGGGCGGACAACCCCGTCTACCGTGGGCGTTTCAGAAAATGGAGAGCGTGTGGTTGGTCAGGTGGCAAAACGTCAGGCGATCACGAATCCTGAAAATACAGTTTTTGGCGTTAAGCGGCTGATTGGAAGAAAATTTGACACCACAGTGGTCCAGAATGATATCAAAAACCTGCCATATAAAATTGAAAAAGCCGGCAATGGTGATGTCCGTATTAATTTACGGGGAAAGCAGTACAGCCCGGCGGAAATTTCGTCGTTTATTCTGGCGGATATCAAACATACTGTTGAAGAATATCTGGGGGAAAAAGTGACGGATGCGGTGGTTACGGTTCCTGCGTATTTTAACGACAGTCAGCGGCAGGCGACCAAAGATGCCGGAAAAATCGCCGGGTTGAATGTGCTTCGGATTATTAATGAGCCGACCGCCGCATCCCTGGCATATGGTCTGGATAAAAAATCCGATGAAAAAATTGCCGTGTTCGATCTTGGCGGGGGGACATTTGATGTTTCTGTCCTTGAAATTGGCGATGGGGTGTTTGAAGTAAAATCGACGAATGGCGATACACACCTGGGCGGCGATGATTTTGATCTGCGGTTGATTGATTTTTTGGCCGATGAATTTAAAAAGGAAAGCGGGATTGACATTCGGGGTGATAAGATGGCGCTTCAGCGGCTTAAGGAAGGTGCTGAAAAAGCAAAAATGGAACTGTCCACAGCGTTGCAGACGGATGTGAACCTTCCTTTTATCACAGCAGATGCAAATGGCCCAAAACATTTGAATATCAAGTTGACCCGGGCAAAATTTGAAGCACTTGTGAACGATTTGTTGGATAATCTGGAACGTCCCTGCGTGACAGCTTTAAAAGATGCCGGAATGACAGCCTCTCAAATCGATGAAGTCATCCTTGTCGGCGGAATGACACGGATGCCGGCGGTTCAGGATCGTGTAAAGAAGATTTTTGGTAAAGAACCGCATAAAGGGGTGAATCCTGACGAAGTGGTTGCTCTCGGTGCAGCGATTCAGGGCGGCGTTTTAATGGGCGATGTAAAAGATGTTCTGCTGCTGGATGTGACGCCGCTTTCTCTGGGTATTGAAACGCTGGGCGGGGTAATGACGAAGCTGATTGA
>CAZQLG010000515.1:0-2066 GCA_964594105.1 uncultured Desulfococcus sp.
AATAAAGGGAATATATATGGAAACCGAGGTGCTAATCAAAGAAATTTCGGGAAATGTGGGAACATTGAGAATCAACCGCCCGGAAAAGAGAAATGCGCTTTCTCCGGATCTTCTGGCAGAACTGCATTTGACCCTGAAAAAATGGGCGAAAGAGGCCGCCGTTCGGGTGGTGGTGATTACCGGTAATTCCGAAAAAGTATTTTCAGCCGGATATGATATTCCGGCCACCCCAACAGACATTTCACCGGATGCCGCTGAATTTTTAAAGGGAGACAACCCCCTGGAACGGGCTCTTGGCAGTGTTAAAAATTTTCCTTTTCCGGTAATCGCGATGGTCAATGGTTATTGTTTCGGCGCTGGCCTGGATCTTGCCATGTGCTGTGATATGCGCATCGGCGCCGATCACATCAAAGTGGGTATGCCGCCGGCAAAATTGGGCCTTGTCTATCCCCCGGAAGGATTAAGCCAATTTATCGAAGTGATCGGAATGGCAAAAACCCGTGAAATTTTTTTTACCGGGCAAACCTATACGGGCAGAGAAGTAAAAGATATGGAGCTTGTGGATCATTTGGTCCCGATGGACAAACTTTCAGACACTGTTTACGCGCTGGCAAATAAAATATCAAAAAATGCGCCGCTGGCGTTAAAGGGAACAAAAAAAATTTTGAACATGATCGGAAAATATTCATTGATCGGTTCTGAATACTTACATGACGCGCAGGCGCTTGTTGTTGAAGCCTTTAACAGTGATGACCTGAAGGAAGGTCAAACAGCGTTTATTGAAAAACGACATCCGGTATTTAAGGGAAGATAAGTTCCCATACCTGTGAACAATGGTGTCATTATGTCGCGCCGAATTTCATTTTCAGATAGTATCATATATTTTTCTATTTTGGCCCCAACGCCGCAAATCAGCGGCGAGCGTTAGCGAATCCGGCTGAAATTACATTGTTATACATTTTTAACGGAAAAAAACAATTGTATTTCTCCCGAACAACTCCCCGTAGCATGCATATGGCATTTGCCAATTTCGGGGATAAACCGATGCGTTATTCCAAGTGCATCCAGCCAGCATTTAATTCTGTAAAGAACACCACATTCATACTGGTCAATAACGCCTAACCGTTTAATGCCAGAGTATGCAAAGCATTTATTTTGATTAAACCGCCAACCCATTTTGTTTTTTTTCGGGTATGTAAATTCCACATTCATAAAATCAGGAATCATTAAGCTGGCAGCCTCTTCAAAAAAATCTTTAAATCCATCAAAATCTTCAATAGGCGTAGTGCAATCCAACGCTTTTTTCACTCTTGCAATTTCAATTGAAGAAAGCGATTTTATCGCTGATTTGTTGAGCTTGTTTGTCACCTCAATGCCAAATTCCTGCAGGCAATGAAAAAACCACATACCATCGTGAGTCATCCAACATTTATTTAGAAGATCCACAGTATCTTTCTGCTGCATATTTTTTACTTCCCGCAAAGCAATCCTCCTGTTGAACAGAATTAAACTATTTTATTTATGTTTAACGGTAAACTCACAGGATTTTCAGAAACGCAGCGTATGAGAATTCCTTGTGAAGTGCCTTGTTGAAAGAAGCCGCTACACCGCGAAAAAACAAAAATAATGTATACTTCTTTTATGTACCCAATTTCGGGCACGTATAAAAAAGGCGTATATCATGAAACAAGTAGAAGTAAATCGATTTAACAAACTCTACGAACGTCACCTGAGATTACTCAAACTTCAGGGCAAGAGTCAGAAAACCATTGATGCCTATTCCCGGTCTGTCCGGCGAATCAGGGATCATTTTTTTAAAATTATTAAACCGGCCCTGAAACAGGTGTCCGATCCTTTTATGACAAATATTGTATTTGAGGGTATAATTTGCCCCAAACCACTGCATACTTTTGGACAAATTTGCCCGATGCGTTTTAAGCAGTAAATGATTTTGATTGATAATTATGAGAGGTCATCAATGATTTGACGAATTGTTTGCTACATAGGGTCAATATAGGTATTGCAGATGTGAAAAATTGCATCCGCATCAACGTCAAAATAATGAT
>CAZQLG010000516.1:0-2059 GCA_964594105.1 uncultured Desulfococcus sp.
GTAACTTCATAATGGACGGTGGGCTAAATTGTAGGCCGGATTAGCGCGTCAGCGCGTAATCCGGCAAATTTCATGGACCGGTTTGACAGAATTCTTTTTTGGTGGATTACGCGCTGACGCGCTAATCCACCCTACTGGAAAATATAACGAAATACATCACTTGTCGGGCAAAAAACTCGGCCTCCCGTGAACACATATGCCATCAATTAACTTCTTAGCTTCCAAATAATTTAATCATAAAAAATTGAGACAATAACTTAAATGAAGTGGATAACCCAAAAAAATCATTTTTTCCGTTTGCCGGCAATGGACTGCCAAAACCCGAAGGCGTTTAATTTTCAAATGACCGATGGTATAAAAAATTATTCATAGGATTCATGGCAGACCGGCCATTTGAGCATCAATTAATTGTTTTCTTAACGCATCAATTAATATATGATAACTAATATCAGTTTTTTATCTCTAATTTTTGTGTTTTTTGGGCAAGCTATTTTAAAAACATAAAAAATGTAAAGTAATCTAAGGTGCCTAAAGTGACTATAGTTAAAACGGATATGATAAAAAAGTTGCTGACAACCAAAGAAGTGGCCAAATTTTTAGGCGTCAACGAAAAAATGGTTTATTCCCTTGTTTCAGAAAAAAGACTGCCTGCATCAAAAGTGACCGGCAAATGGCTCTTTCCGCTTCATCTGGTCGAACAATGGGTTGAAGCCCACACGTTAAACTATCCGGAAACGCGCCAGCAGCTCCCCCCCTATAATGGATTACTGATCATCACCGGGAGCAACGACTTGCTTCTTGATAAAACCATTTCTTTATTTAACAAAAATTTTCCCGGAGATATTGCGGTCTTTGCGAATTTAGGAAGCCTGGGCGGTCTTCAGGCCCTAAGAAAAAATGCCTGCCATATTGCCACGTCCCATCTGCTTCAGGACAATGAAGAAGAGTATAATTTCGACGTTGCCGGCAAAGAGTTCAATAATATGCCGGTAATTGTCAACTTCTGCCGTCGGGAACAGGGATTTCTAATTCAAAAAGGCAATCCTAAAAAAATAAAAAAAATAAACGATATCTGCCGACCGGGAATTCGGGTGGTCAACCGGTCCCTGAGTACGGGCACCCGGCTGCTCTTTGACCGGGAACTCCATAAAAACGGGATTGAAACAAAAACCATCAGCGGCTATGACCATGAGGTCAACAGCCATATGGAAGTAGGCCTTGAAGTACTTTCCGGGCATGCCCATTTCGGCCCCGGCATTCGGCCGGTGGCCACGCTCCTGGAACTGGATTTCATCCCCCTTCGCTGGGAACGCTATGACCTGCTGATGACCAAAGACCGTTTCTTCGATAAAGGCATTCAGCACTTTATCGGTTTAATCCAGGAAACCGATTTTAAAAAAATGGCGGAATCGATAATCGGTTATGATGTCTCCTCAAGCGGCAAAATCGTTTATCCCAAAGAGACATCCGCATCAAATTCAATTTAATATAGTGTATAATTAAATATTTAGGTAAAAACCGCCATAACTTTCATCAGTTTGAACCGTTTTTCAGTTGACAAATGGCTGCTGGGTTCGCATCTTGTCAGGCAATTAAATTTTATAATGAAGAGACATATTTATTCATGGAAAGGCCCGACTCAAATATTCACGCACACAGCGCTGTAATCCATCGTTACACCCTGGGAGAAGAAATCGCCAACAGTATCACCCACGGAATTGGTGCCGCACTGAGCATCGCCGCGCTGGTACTTCTGGTTGTATTCGCCAGCCAGCACAGGGATGCCTGGCGGATTGTCAGTTTCAGTATCTATGGCGTATCGCTGATTGCGCTTTATCTCTCTTCCACCCTGTATCATGCGTTTACCAATGAAAAAGCAAAACACTTTTTCAGGCTCATGGATCATTCATGTATTTTTTTATTGATCGCGGGCACCTATACTCCGCCAACGTTGATTGTCATGCGCGGCTCCTGGGGATGGACGATATTTACACTGATATGGGTCATGGCGGTGGGCGGCTTAATTTTTGAAACTATCAATATCGGAAAATATAAATTT